>JBDHHL010000083.1:0-12270 GCA_039589375.1 Gemmatimonadota bacterium
GACCTTGATTCCCGCCTGCTTGCCGCAGCGAATGATACGCTTCTGCAGCCGCGGGATCTGTTCTATGGGCACCTCGCGGGATAGATCCCCACGGTCGATCAGGATGGCGTCCGCAGCAGCAGTGATCGCCCGGAGGTTCCGCAGGCCGTTTCGACTTTCGATCTTGGCATACACGAAAGCGCCGGCGGTAGACGCCTCACGGATCTCGTCCAGGTCAGAGGCCCGGCTGGCGAAGGACAGGGCGACGTGGCGAATGCCCATGGCCCGCCCGATTGCCAGCGCCTGGTGGTCCTTCTCGGTCAGCGGAGGCATTGGGATGCTACGCTCGACGGTGACCGCCTTGTTCTGACCGATCTCGCCGCCGGCCAGGACTCGCGCCGCTACACCGTCCCGCTCAACGTCTATCACCTGAAGCAAGACGCTACTGTCTACCTTGAGGAAGTCGCCTTCCGCGAGCTGGTCAACGATGTTGATTGGATGCAGGTTGAAAGAGCCTCCGTCTCCGGGAACCAGGGCGCGCTTGATCCGCACGACGCTGCTGTCCCTCAGCTTGATAACACGGTCGACGAACCCGTTCGTTCGGACTTGGGCCCCTTCCGTGTCGAGGCAGAGGGGTACGGACGTCTGGCTCTGGACATACTCGATGATCTCGGCGAGGTCCTCGACTTTCGTGTGAGACAGGTTCAGGCGAAACAGGCTCGCGCCTAGCTCCTCTAGGCGAGCGATCACGCCGTCATTAAGGGACGACGGGCCGAGCGTGCAAAGGATCTCTTTTTGTGTCATAGAGGACAATCAGTACGGGTTCACTGAAGCCAGCGAAGTGGCGGGTGCTGGTAGTTGCAGGTCCGCGCGGAAAACGCTCCGCACCGGCAACTACCTATGCAAGAAAAGGGCCGCCTCAGGGCCTACGGGCACCGCGTCCGCCCGGTGGAAATGGCGGCCCTGCAAGTAGGCGAACCGGCCGCCTACGGTCCGTAGCTGGAACCGGTCTAGACCCCGGCAGAGCTGGCTACCGGTCGTTGTGACCGGGGCGGCCGTGACACGTGCCCGAGCCACCGTCGCTGAACGTCTGGCCGGCGATCGGGACGAACTCCCACTCGTAGCTCGTGTCGTGCAGCGTCAGCTTGAGCACGCCGAAGGTGCGACCCTCGCGCACTTCGCTGTTCGGTCGGATGGCGCCGAACGAACCCGAGCTCCAGCCGCCCATGCCGACGATGAACTGTCGAATCCCCCACTCCGGATCGGGGTCGCCGTCGGACGTCTGGGGGGCGAACCGCTCATAGAACCGCCTCGAAGAGTTCAGCACGATCTCGGCACCGGCCTCGTACAGCGCATCCCACAGCGGCTTCACGCGCGAACCGACTCCATCGGTCCCAGCCGAATAGAAGCGGGCGTCATGAAAGTAGGCGATCGTGCACATGTGATCGCTCGCTGCCAGATCGGCTCGGAGCCAGCGCTCCTGGGCCGAGCCCGCACGCATGCTGATGCGGGAGTTGAGCGCGATAACATGCCACGCCCCGATGTCGTAGCTATAGTAGCCTTTGTCCGGATCGCCCGCGGCTGGGCCGAAGTAGTCGAAGTAGGTGGCCGCCCGCTCGGTGCTGTATTCCCGGTTGCCCGGGACCGGCCGCGTACGCGCCTTGTGCCGCCCCCAAGTGGGCCCGTAGCAGTCCTGGAATCCCGCGGCGGTCTCCGCCTCATAGACATTGTCGCCCAAAGTGACCACGGTGCCTGGGATTCCATCGAGCAGGCGCGCCGTCGCCTCGTCGTTGTCGTTGGAACACCGCGCGATGTTGCCGGCGCCTACCAGCACCGGCTCGGGCGGGAGGACCGAGACTCGAAGCGTATCGCTCCCCGCGGCGCCGTCCTTGTCCGCCACGGTCACCACAAGTAGGTACACGCCGGGGCCGGAGTAGGCATGCCCGGCGCTTATCGGGTCCCGGGCCGTAGTGCTGCCACCATCTACGGTTCCGTCACCCCAGTCGAACGTGTGGCTCCAAGGCGCATCGTCGCGGCCGCCGTCGGCGAACGAGGCGGTCACCGTAATCTCGGTCCCCGGACTGGCCGAGAGATCGGCGCCCACATCTACGGTTGGCGGCATGTTCGCGATCGTCGTCGTGGTGCTGTCGGGAACGCTGGCCGCCCCCATCGGATCCGTGACGATCAGCGTAACGGTGTAGATGCCGTCGGCACGGTAGGTGTGGGTCGGAGCCACGCCGGACCCGCGCGAGCCGTCGCCGAAGTCCCAGTCATAGGTGAGCGGCGCTTTGGCCTCGGGATCGCTCGAGGCGCTCCCGTCGAAGACGACCTTGCCATCCGATGCGTACGGTCCTCCTGGTCCGGCGACCGGCGGCTGATTGTCGAGCGGATCCGCTTCGTGACAGACACCTGTCCCGGAGTCCGTGTACGTTGCCCCCTCCACGGCGACGAACTCCCAATGGTAGCTGGCAGGATACAGCGTGAACTTGAGGACGCCGTGCGCCTGGTCGTTGTGCGCTTCGCTATTCGGGAGCAGTGTGGAGAAACGACGCAGCCCCGCTCCCCCCGTGCCAACGGTGAACTGCCGAACGCCGCGCTCAAGATCCAACGCTCCGTCGGGCGTTTGGGGAGCGAACCGTTCGTAGATGTGGTCGTGCCCGTTCACAACGATCTCCGCGTGGTGCTCGTAGAGGGCGTCCCACAAAGGCTTGGGCCGCTTCGAGCTGCCATGCGTTTCCGCGGAACTGAAGCGCGGTTTATGCCAAATGGCTATCGTGCAGGCGCTTCTGTTCCCCGCCAGATCGGCCCGAAGCCACCGCTCCTGAGGCGAGCCGGCGCTCACGTCGATCTCGCTGTTGAGCGCGATGACGTGCCAGGCCCCGAGATCGTAGCTGTAGTAACCTTTGCTTGGGTCCCCGGCGTTGGCTCCGAAATAGTCGAAGTAGGCCGCCGCACCCGGCGTGTTGTAGTCGTGGTTCCCGGGTGTGGGGCGCGTGCGGGTCTTGTGCCGGCCCCACGCGGGGTCATAGCAGTCGGTGAAGGTCTCGATAGAGCCGTCGGACTGCGAGTTGTCTCCGGCGGTGAAGACCGTCCCATCTATGTTGTCGAGGAGCGCGCCCGTCTTCTCGGCGCCGCGGCCATAGCAGGCGCCGATGTCACCCGCACCGACGAGCACGACTGGATCCTCGGATTCCCCATCCTGCCCGCGCGAGGAACCAGTGCACGCCGATTGGCACACGAAGAACCCCGCCAGGAAGAGGAGGTGGCAGAGGCTCCGGCCAAAAGGGGCTAAGCGAACCAAGGTTTTCCACTCCTATCCATGCACGTCCGCCGTGGCTGGCGCATGAATCATGCCCGATGTGGGGTTCGCGCGGAAACGAGGAAGTTGGCTCTGCTTTGCCCTACCTAACCTGTAGATCGGTGGTCAAGATGTTAGCGCCGGCCGCGGCATCCCAGACATTCTGATTGGCGAAACGGACCGCATACTCGGGTCTGTCCCTCAGTGACACGGCTCTATCGGGGAGCCAGAAACTCACCGAGTAGGAGCCGGCCGGCAGGGAATCGGGGAGGCGAACCGTCGCTCGAACGACATGCCCGATGCCCGGCTCCCAGCGGCGAGGATCTACGGAGGGCAGGTGGAAAGTGTTGCGGGTCCCTGCCCCTTCGATGACGACATGAAAGGGGCGCTCCCGATACATGGCCGCGTATCCGACATTCTCCAGGACGACCTCGATGTGGAGTTCCTCGCCACGTCGAACGGAAAGCGGTATCTGAGCCTCTCGCAATACGAGACGATACCCCAGCCGTTTGCGGATGGTATCCATGCAGCCATCCGCGACCCACCGATCGAGAACATCGGGATAGTAGGTGCGATTCATCCAGGACCAGCGCATCAGTTCCAGCTCCGCCAGGGCGGTAGGACAGAGGGAACGCGGCTCGTTGACCCGACAGGTCTCACCTCCAACGGGCAGGAATCTCCCCTCCTGCCCGATGAAGTCTTTCCATCCTTCGATAGTAGCCGCCGAGGGACTCCCTCTCGGGGTCGAGCGGTAGGTCCCGAGATCGTCATCCGCAGCCAGGAAACAGAGGTTGTGATGCCCTATCCGAGCGGCCGGCGTGCCGGAGAACGCCTGTGACTCGTCGAGCGGACCTCCGTAGTGCGTCTTCTTGTCCCTGGGGTAGCGAAGCTGAATCGGCACATGAGCCGGCAGCGCATCGACGGTTGCATCGAGAATGGCCTTCTGGCTGGCGGCCTCCGTCAGGTTGTTGGTGGACCCGTGCCACTCGCCCCAAGCGCCGACAAAGCCCAGGAGGAAACTGCTGATGACATCAGACTGCGCTTGGAGGATGGGTTTG
Source organism: Gemmatimonadota bacterium (assembly GCA_039589375.1). Lineage (GTDB taxonomy): Bacteria > Gemmatimonadota > Gemmatimonadetes > Palauibacterales > KS3-K002 > JASFMO01. The sequence continues at coordinate 4,336 of JBDHHL010000083.1, forward strand.
AGCTGACTGATATGCTCTAGCACCTGGCTCAACGGGGCATCGGGTTCATTCAGGCCATAGTTGTAGGTGAATAGCGGGAGAATCTTGAGCCCTGCGTCGCGAGCCTTATCGAAGGTCTCGCTGATCCGAGCGAGAGCGGCAGCGTCAATCGGCCGATCCCGGTAGTCTTCGAGCATGTAGTAGACCCAGATCATGGTCTCGGCCGACTCATGCGACGTCGAAAAGTCCGTCCTGTCCGGGAAGAAGCGGGTGTTCCTCAACATACCGCGGTCGGGGTTCGGAAGATCTTCGTTCGATTCCGCGAACTCGATCCGCGTGCCCCTAGGACCTACCGTGACGGCGGCGGTGGCGCTCACTCCCTCTGACGTGGCCGTGACCGTCGCCGACCCTTCTCCCCGACCGGTCACCAGGCCGTCCTCGTCCACGCCGGCAACGCCCGCCTTGTTCGTCGTCCACCCGGTCGCGCGACCCCAAAGCACGACCCCGTTCGAGTCCTTGAGCTCGGCGCTCAGCTGAGCGCTACTCCCGACCTGCAGCGTGACCGATTCCGGGGTCAACGTGATCGACGCCACGGGCCCCGGCTTGGTGCATGCCACCTTGACCTTCGCGTTGGCCGAGATGTCCCCCGGCACGGTCGTGGCGGTTACCTGGTAGTCGCCGCACTTCTTGTTCTTGTAGCGCCCGATGTGACGGCCGCCTTTTTTGCCCCCCGAGTCGATGTTCCCGCTGCTGGCCGACCACATCACCTTCATGTCCGCCGTGTCGCCAACCTCTGTGAACCCGATGGCTACGAAATTCACCGTATCGTTGCGACCGACCGTGATGGCCTCAGGACTGAGGACGAGCCGGGCAGGTGCCGGGCCGCTCGGCTCCGCGGGGCAGGCTGCGCCCATGGCGGCGAGCAGAATCACCGCTAAGGCCAAACGATCCCTGCCTAGCCGCTTGAAGATGGCTGATGTCATCACACGCCCCTCCGCGACGGTCCCGTCATCATCTCTCTCCGCTGCGGTCCCCGACAAACATTCGGGCCGCCGCCGGTTAGCCGGTACTCATAGCATTCTCGATCTCGTAATCGTGGCAAGTTTGATTCCCTGCTCCCGTTTCAGTCCGCAACTTGCGGACCCGCTGGGCCTTAGCTTCAAGATCGCCTGGGCAGCTGCTGACTTCAGTTCGACGCAGAATGCCAGAAAGTGCAGAACGCGGCAGATTTTGCACGGTACGACATGGCGAGACGCCCCCTCGACGGCCGCCTCACTTGGATTCTCCTGCCTTCCCCTATTCCATGAACACCTGGCACGCTGCTTGCGATTCTCGCTCTTGGTATGCTTCGAGGGCGGGCCAAACGAGGCATAGGTGAATCGATTTGCCTTGATTCCGTACCCCGGTCCGTCAGCCTCTGTTCTTGGTTTCAAGCTTAGGAAATCCACATGATAGGCAGCCTCTTCCCTCTCGCCGCCCTGGCGAGCCAAGACGGCGCCTCCCTATGCCACAACGATTCGGCGCCCGCGCTCCGCGCCTCTCCGGCCACCGGGGAGCTCGACGTGGACGGGATCCTGGACGAGCCGGCCTCGCCGGGCACTCTCAGCACGTCGGCCTCTGGAGCCAGGGATCGCCTTGCGTACATCGTGACGCGGGCCCATCACGGGGGTGCGCAAGCCCATGTCGCGGCGCTCATCAGCCACTTCCGCCATCACTACGACGTCTATCTCGCGACAGGCGAGGAGGGGTACCTCACGGACCTGGCGAAAGAGTGGGGCGTGTCAGTGACGATCCTGCCGCATCTGCGGCCCGAACTCTCACCCCGCATGATCGTGAACGACGTTCGCGCGTTCTGGGAGATCTGGCGATGGCTCGGATCGATCCGGCCCGCGATCTTGCACGCCCACTCCTCGAAGGCCGGAGGGCTCGGACGGTGCGCGGCGGTCCTGCGGCGAGTTTCCACCGTCTTCACGGCCCACGGCTGGGCATTCACGGAGGGCGTTCCGTTCGCTCAGAAGCTGGTGATGCTCCCGGCCGAGTGGCTCGCGGCCCGCGTCACCGATGCGATCATCACAGTGTCGCAGGCGGATCATGACCTGGCCTCGCGGTATCGAGTGCGGGCACGCGGCAGCATGGTCGCGATTCACAACGGGATCGAGAAGGATGCACCGCCGGCTGTACCGAATGCAGACGGGACCGTGCGTCTGGTCTGCGTAGCGCGCTTCTGCCCTCAAAAGAGCCAGGCACTCCTCGTGCGTGCGCTGGAGGGCGTTGACGAGCCGTGGCACCTGGAGTTTGTTGGGGAGGGACCGCTCGAAGATGAGGTCCGGCGAATGGTCGCCGACCGGGGCCTCGATGGCCGAGTTGACTTCCTCGGGGCCCGCAACGATGTCGACAGCATCCTGGCCCGGTCGCACATCTTCGTGTTGCCCTCCAATTGGGAAGGCTTCCCGCTGACGATTCTGGAGGCGATGCGAGCGGGGCTTCCGGTCATTGCCTCTGATGTGGGGGGAGTGCGAGAGGCGGTCTTCGATGGCGTTACGGGATACCTCATTCCGCGCGACGATGGTCTAGCTATGGCCGAGCGGCTGAAACAACTGATAAGCGACAACGGTCTCCGGGCGACGCTCGGCAAGTGCGCCCGCGACGTGTTTCTCAACGAATTCGTCGAAGAGAAGATGTTCGCCGAAGTGCAGGCCCTCTACTCAGCGCTCGCCGGCGCGGAACGCCGCCGAGCAGTCGGTGCTGCTGGAACGGCGCCGGCACGGTGACCCTCCGTTTTGCTCGACGCAGAGGGTGGCGGGCGGTTAGGTGGCCCGCACGCCGCGGCGGAAACGCCGCAAAGGAAACGAGAGGCCGTGGGTGATCGTCGAATTTATCGGGGCCTCGGGATCCGGTAAGACCTCGCTCGCTCGCAATGTGGTCCGCTCGTTGGAAGAAACCCATGACGCAGTCATGGCGTCGGACCTGGTGCTGCGTCAACTACGTCTAGAAGAGGTCTCCGCTCCAACTGCCCGCAATGTGGTAGCTGATCTCAGCGCCGTGGTTGAGATGTTGCGCCTGACCGGGGAGCAGCGGACCTTTCTCCCGTATGCTCTGCGGATGCTCAACCGCCATCGTCCGCGGAGCTTTCAGACGCTCAACTACGTCCGCAGCGTCGTGCGTCGCCTCGGAGTGGACGGGATAGCGCGACGTCGTGGCCGGCACATGGTAGTTCTTGTTGATGAGGGGGTTTTGCTCGTCGCCTACCTTCTGTTCGTCTATGGCAACACCGGCTTTCATGAGGACGATCTAGCCGAGTTCGCGGGGATTGCGCCGCTGCCCGATCGCATCGTGCACGTCAAAGCGCCGCTCGAGTCGCTGGTACGCCGCACGCTCTCACGCCTCGATCCCCCTCGTGAGTTGAGGGCCCGCGACAAGGAGACCGTCACGCGCTTCCTTGGCAGCGCCGCCGACATGTTCGCCCAGCTGGTCACAACCCCCCCACTTCGAGACCGGGTGCTCGAGGTGGAGAATCTCGGTGGCGCGGCCAGACAGCAGGAACTGGCCACTGGGATCGCGGATTCTATACGTACACTGCGACAACCCGCCAACTCCACGATCCCGAAAGCCATGGCGGACTCCCGCAAGGAGGCTTGATCCGTGCTACGCGTGGTAGGTGAGCTTGCCAAGGAGCTGAACGAAGCCGGGATCCGCTACTGCCATTGGAAGAGCAACTGGGCACTGGGGGAGAGCGTCCGCGGCGACGGGGATCTCGACCTACTGGTTCATCGGGAGGACGCGCCGCGCTTCCGGGCGATCGCTGAGAGGTTGGGATTTCGCCCGGTCGTCGACGCCGCCAATCCTCCGTTCCCCGCCGTGGAGCACCTCCACGCCGTGGATCCGGAGAGCACCGTCATCGCTCACGTGCACGCCTACTACCGAGTGGTCACCGGTCAGAGCCTGGTGAAGAACTACCGACTGCCGATCGAGCCGATGCTGCTGGAGAACGTTCGGGAGGGAGAGGCGTCGCTGCGAGTACCTCTCAAGGGAGCCGAGCTGATCGTCTTCACCGTGCGCATGTTGCTCAAGCACAGCTCGCCGTTCGAGCTGGTGCTCTTGCGCAGGCAGTGGAAGCGAATCCGAAAGGAGACTGCCTGGCTGCTCGACGACTCTGCGCTAGAGACCGCTTGTGAGCTGCTGCCGAAGTGGCTCCCGCAGCTCGACATGGCCACGTTCGAGAACTCCGTTCGAGCGCTGGAGCGACCTGCATTCCTAGCGAGACGGATCGCGTTGGGGTATCGGATCCGGCGTCGTTTGCGCGCGTTCGCCCGCCACGGAGCAATTGGGATTCAGATCGTCGAGGTTCGGAAGTTCCTGAACCTGTTGTCCCACCGGCTGCGCGGATCGAAGAAGGGCCTGACCCCGAACGCCGGAGGGGCCGTGATCGCTTTCGTTGGGTCCGAGGCATCGGGCAAGTCGACCCTGGCGAACGAGATCGGCTCATGGCTAGGCAAGCACTACACCGTCGAACGCATACACGCCGGCAAACCACGCGGCACGCTTCTGACGCTACCGCCGAACCTGCTGGTGCCACTGATGCGGCGGCTGCTTCCGTCCAGCCGCTCGACCGTCGTCGAGGCCCAGATCGCCGGATCTGAAAACCCTCCAGCGGTATCGCCGCTGTTCGCCCTCCGATCGGTCAGCCTCGCGTGGGATCGACGAGCGCTCCTGTTGAGGGCGCACGCGAACGCAGCGAACGGCAGGATCGTCCTGTGCGACAGGTACCCGTCGCGGCCCGGAGCAATCGACGGTCCCCAGCTGGCCCGCGTCCTCGATTCCTCGGACTATTCCTCGTGGTTGCGCTGGCTGGCCCGTTTGGAGGCCCGACTCTACGCCGACATTCCGACCCCCGATCTGGTCATTTACTTGTCGGCCCCCCTGGATACGACGCTCGCGAGGAACCTGGCGCGTGACAAGACCGAGCCCGACAAGTATGTCCGCAGGCGTCACGCGCGGGCCGCCGATTTCACGTTCGACCACACGACGGTCCGCCGGATCAGCACCGAGCGATCCTTGGCCGAGACCGTTCGAGAGGTCAAGCTGGTGGTATGGCAGACGCTGTAGATGGCGGGGGAACAGAACTTGCTGCTACGGCACTTACGTCCCGCCAAGCTGACATCCTCAGCATCATCAAGCGACAATCCAAATGAGAGCTGATGTGAAACCCAAACTGGCGATCTTCATGCCCGAGTTGTTCGGCGCGGGCGGTCAGCGGTCAATGCTCAACCTGGCCCACGGAATCGCCGCAGAGGGCTACCCCCTGGACCTGGTGCTCGCCAAGGCAAAAGGGGAGTTCCTCGGCGAGGTGCGCGAGCCGGTGCGTGTCGTAGACCTGAAGGCGTCCCGGGCCCTTACCAGCGCTCCGGCTCTGGTGCGCTATCTGAGAAGCGAACGACCTGAAGCGATGCTGTCAGTATTCGGTTTTCTCAATGTTGTCGCGATACCCGCCTGGCGCCTGTCCCGAGTCAAGACGCGAATGTTCGTCTGTGAACAGAACACGGTATCGATGGAAGCTGGGAACGCGGCATCCTGGGGTACTCGCGTGACCCCGCGTCTGATGAGACACCTCTACCCCTGGGCGAATGGCGTCGTGGTTGTCTCTCAAGGGGTGCGCGATGATATGGTCCAGTTGACAGGCGTCCCTCGCCGGCACGTCACGGTCATCTACAACCCGTCTGTCGTGGGAGCTGAGATACAGGAGAAGGCAAAGGAGCCTCTGGACCACCCCTGGTTCAAGCCGGGTCAACCCCCGGTGTTGGTGGCCGTGGGTCGCCTGCAGCAGCAAAAGGACTATCCAATGCTGCTACAAGCCTTCGCCCAGGTGCGACGGAGCCAACCAGCCCGTTTGTTGATCCTGGGGGAGGGAAAAGAGCGCCCCACGCTCGAGGCACTGATCAAGGAACTTGACCTGGAGGACGATGTAGGCCTGCCGGGCTTCGTCATGAATCCCTACGCCTACCTGGCCCGGGCCTCGCTCTTTGTCCTTTCTTCCCGCTGGGAAGGACTGCCCACCGTCCTGATAGAAGCGCTGTGCTGCGGCACCCCGGCAGTCTCGACGGACTGCCCGAGCGGGCCTCGGGAGATACTCAGAAACGGGAAGTACGGTGCACTCACCCCCGTTGGCGATGCGACTGCCTTCGCCCAGGCGATAGGGGCGGCCCTCGAGAAGCCGCTCGCGAAACCGCCGCCGGAAAGCTGGCAACCCTATGACCTTGGTGTCATCGTACACCACTACCTCGATTTGCTGCTTGGGAGGCTACCAGCAGATCAATGCGACTCGATTCCGGGAGATGCCGATGTCTAAAGGCGAAGAAAAGAACCCCTTGCGGATCTTGCACATCATCCTCGCGCTGAGACCGACCAATGGTCAATACAACGAGCACTGTCTGCCATTGATGGATGTACGCAAGATCTCAATTTGCACCTATTTCAAATCCGAGGTCACGCCTCCTGCGGCAATACGCCTGTTTGACGGGGACGGTTCTGTAAGAGGGTTCTTTCGCGCGTTCCGCGCTGCTCTCGCAGCGGCGGAGTACGACATAATCCATGTCCACACGCCGCACGCCGGGGTCCTGCTGTTGGCAGCGCTCTTCAAGGACGGCCTATACCGGAAACTCAAACCCTCGATCGTACATACGATCCAGAACTCGTACGGGAGCTTCGCGCCGCGCCACAAGCTCATGTTCATCCCGAGCTTTCCCCTCTTCGAGCGTCTCGTTTTCTGTAGCCAGGCTGCCTACGAGAGCTTCCCCTCGGTCCTCAAGTGGTTCGGGGGAAAGCGAATGCATGTCGTTCAGAACGCCGTCGACCTCGGACGCATCGACGCCGCACTGCAATCAGCGTCAGCTTCCCAAGCGAACGGGTTCAATGTCGTTACAGTCGGCCTGATCAAGATCAAGGATCCAACCGCCGTGTTGGAGGCCTTCCGGCGCAACCAAGATCACGCCAGTGACCTGGTATTCCTCGGTGAAGGGGCTCTCAGACCAACGGTGGAGAGCGAAGCCGAAAAGGCAGGTTTGCAGGATCATGTTACCCTGGCCGGTATGGTAGCCAGAGACAGCGTCTTCGAGCATTGCAGCCAGGCGGATCTGTTCGTTTCCGCCTCGTGGGGAGAGGGACTTCCCGTGGCCGTCCTCGAGGCAATGGCCTGCCGGTGCCCGGTCTTGCTGTCCGATATCCCTCCGCATCGAGAAATCGCCGAGGGCGTGGATTTCATTCCCTTGGTCCAGCCGGGCGACGTAGCCGGGTTTGCCCGAGAGATGAAGAAGTTCAGAGAGATGACGCCCTCCGAGAGAGCGGACATCGGCGATAAGTGCAGAGCGATCATCGAGAAGAAATTCAGCCTGCAAGCCATGCACGGTACCTACAAGCAGATCTATTCCCGGATGGTATCCCCGGAAACCGACATAAGTCTCAGGTCGCTGGAGTTGCAGACGAAGGGGGCGGAAGGAGCCTGACACGACCGTGCGAACAATGAGGCTTAGACTTGGACCACTGCTGCTGGTAGGAGCATTGGTGTTCGGTGCCGGCCTAGTGACTGGCGTGCAATGGCATCGGCTCCGTCTCTTCCCATTTCCTCAACTACATGCATGGAAATACCCACCAGAAGGCGTACGCAAGAGCGAGAAGTTCGTCGTTACCAGGTATACGGCAGGGACGTCGGTCTTCCTGGACCGACTATACTTCGATACCGTTGGCGATGAACGGCTGGAAGGTCTGTTTCTACTTCAAATACCCAGACATCATTCAGACAACATAGTTATCAAGGCATACAGAAGCCTGACCGTCTATCGATTCATCTCAGACGACAATATCAATACCGCTTTCGAAAGCTGGACACCCTCAGACATCCCCATCAACGTCCAAGGGTATTCCACCAAACATACTCGTGTCGTGAAGAAGGATTTCGCTGCC
>JBDHHL010000084.1:0-12206 GCA_039589375.1 Gemmatimonadota bacterium
TCAGACGGTGGTAGTCCTCGCCTCGATCTCGTGGAGCGCGTCGATCATCTTCTGAGCGCTCTCCTCCATCTCGATCACCTGGCGGTCGATCTGCGTGACGAAGTAGTTGTGCGCAATGTTGATCGGAATCGCGATCGTGAGCCCGCTCGCCGTCGTGATAAGAGCGACCTTGATGCCACCGGCCACCGTGGTCGCTTCAACCTCACCGGCCAGCTCGATGGCCTGGAACGCCTGAATCATCCCGATGACGGTCCCGAGGAAGCCCGTGAGAGGCGCCACGTTCGCGAGCGTGGCCAGCCAGACCAGCCCGCGCTCGAGGCCGGCGAGCTCGATCAGTCCGGCATTCTCGATCGCCTTCATCACTCGCTCGGTGCCTTCCTTCTGGCGGCGCAGGCCTGCTGCGAGAATCGCCGCAGCCGGAGCCTTCGACTCCTGGCAGACCCTCATCGCCTCCTGAATTCGGTGCTCGGCGAGCAACTGGTCCGTTTCACGCAGCAGCTTGCGGTTCCTGCCACCCTTGATCTGCAAGTCGATGAACTTCCAGATGATGATGAGGACGCCGGCGATCGCGAAGAACGCCAGCGGATACATCATGAAGCCGCCATCGTCGAACGTCTGAACCAGGTCGAGTCTCTGGCCCTGGCCAAGAGCCTGAACCGCTGATAGAGCGGACAGCGTTATACCACTCAACTTGATCCTCCTGAGCTTACAGCGGCTCTCTTTCCGCCACCGTACATTTTGGTCACGATAGGTCGGGGAATAGCGGAGCGTAACCTAGATAGCCCCCTGCGGCATTGTCAAGACTGCGTTGAAGGGGGCGGATGCCACCCGGCGTTCAGGCCTTGTGGCAGGCTACGAGCCGGCCTCCCTCCCGGATCTCGGCCCGCGGCGTGACCGTCCGGCATGCCTCGTCCTTGGCGCGGTGGGGGCAGCGGGGGTGGAACGGGCAGCCCGCTGGCGGCTCCGAGGGACTGGCAAAGTCTCCTGACAGAACAATGCGGTTTTGTGATCGTCGTCCACCCGGTACGGGAACGGCGGATAACAGTGCTTCGGTGTAGGGATGCAGAGGGCTCTGCAGGATCGCCGCCGAGTCACCCAGCTCGACGATCCGGCCCAGGTACATGACGGCCACACGGTCAGCGATCTGCCGAACCACGGCAAGGTCGTGCGTGATGAACATGTAGGTCAGGCGAAACCGCTGCTGCAGCTCGCCCAGGAGATTCAGGACCTGGGCCTGTACCGAGACGTCGAGCGCCGATACCGGCTCGTCGGCCACGATGAATTCTGGCTTCACCGCCAGCGCCCGTGCGATCCCGATCCGCTGGCGCTGCCCTCCCGAGAATTCGTGCGGGTATCTCTGGGAGTCCGCGGCGTGAAGCCCTACAGCGCCGAGCAGTTCGCCAATCTGCTTGTCTGCGTCCCCGTTCCCGGCAATACCGTGCACCTTCAGAATCTCCTTCAACATCGACCTGACCGTCATTCGCGGGTTCAGCGAGCCGAAGGGGTCCTGAAAGATGATCTGGGCGCGACGCCGGAACCTCTTCAGTGCGGCGCGATCGAGGTTCAGCGTGTCATCGCCGTCGAAGATCACCTGACCGCGAGTGGGGTCCAGCAGGCGCAGAATGAGACGACCAGTGGTCGTCTTGCCGCACCCTGACTCGCCGACGAGCGCCATCGTCTCGCCCCGGCGAATCTCGAACGACACACCGTCGACGGCTCGGATATGCCCCACCGTTCTTCCGAGCACCCCCTTTCGGATGGGGAAGTGTCTGGCCAGGTCGCGTACGACTAGCACCGGGCCGTCTGTCTGCTTCGTGCCCGCGTCGCTCGCCGTGCCGTTGGCCCGCGTCGTCACTGGAGGCTATCCACCCGCTGGTCCCAGCCGCCGCGGCGCTGGGCAGGCTCTTGTTCCAGCCAGCAGCGGGATGCGCGGGCAGCGCCAGACAGTGGCGGTTGCTGCTCCCGGCAGCGCGGCCACTCGTACGGGCAGCGAGGATGAAATCTGCACCCGGCTGGCCAATGCTTGGGGCTGGGCACGTTGCCGGGAATCACGGCCAGACGGCCTGCCTTGTGGGTGACTCGAGGGAGAGAACGAAGGAGGCCCTCGGTATAGGGGTGGCGGGGCTGGCTGAACAGCTCGTCCACCGAGGCGCGCTCGACGACCTGACCCGCGTACATCACGACCACTTTGTCGGCGATTTCTGATACGACTCCTAGGTCATGGCTCACGAAGATCATCGCCATACCCAGCCGCTCCTTCAGCTCAGCCAGGAGGTCCAGGATCTCGGCTTGAATCGTGACATCGAGGGCGGTGGTAGGCTCATCGGCTATCAACACGCTGGGCTCGCAGGCTAGGGCCATTGCGATCATGGCCCGTTGCCGCTGGCCGCCCGATAGTTCGTGAGGGTAATCGTCCACGCGGCCCTCCGGGTTCGCTATCCCCACCAGCCGCAGCATCTCGATCGCGCGCTCGCGCGCCTCGGACGAACCCGCGTTCGTGTGGAGCCGGACGGCCTCCCTTATCTGATCGCCGATCGTCCAGACCGGGTTCAGGCTCGTCATCGGTTCCTGGAAGATCATCGAGATCTCGTTGCCGCGGATCTGGCGTATCTGATTCTCAGAGGCGTCCACGAGATTGAAGTCGCGTAGGCGGATCAACGAGTCGGGCTCGATGACGCCGGGTGCATCGATCAGCCGTAGGATGGAGAGGCAGACGACCGTCTTGCCGCAGCCCGATTCACCCACGATCCCCAGGGCCTCGCCGGCCTCGAGAGCGAAGTCAACTCCGTCGACCGCTCGGACTAGCCCCTCCGGTGCATGGAAGTAGGTGCGGAGGTTCTCGACCGTCAGTACGCTTGAGCTCACTGCCTCATCCTCAGCCTGGGATCCAGCGCGTCTCGCAGACCGTCGCCGATCAGGTTGAAAGCGACGACGGTGACCACGATCGCCAGGCCTGGAAATGTCGCCGTCCACCAAGCCTGCACCAGGAACTCGCGTCCGTCCTCGATCATGTTGCCCCAGGACGCCGTTGGTGGCTGCACGCTCATGCCGAGAAACGACAAACCGGCCTCGATCAAGATGATGTTTCCTAGGCCGAGCGTAGCTGCCACGATCACCGGCCCCATCACGTTCGGGACCACGTGACGGAAGATGATGCGGGGAGCGTTGAGTCCCAGGGCGTAGGCAGCCTGGACGAACTCTCGTTGGCGCAGCGAAAGCACTTCGCTTCGGACGATTCGGGCGGTCGAAGGCCAGAGTGTTAGACCCAGAACCACAACGACCAGGAAGATCGACGGCTCGAACAGGGCGATGACGGCGATGAGCAGGACCAGGCGCGGGAACGAGATCAGCGTGTCTACGAATCGCATCAGCACGGTGTCCACCGTCCCGCCGAAATAGCCGCTTATTGCCCCAACCGCTGTGCCGAGTGTGACCGATATCGCAACCGCTATGAAGCCGATGGAGAGACTTATGCGGGCTCCGTAGAGCACGCGGGTGAGTACGTCGCGACCGAACTTGTCCGTTCCCATCAAGTGTTCGGGAGACGGCGGCAGATGCCGCGTCGCAGCGATATTCTCGATGATGTTTGGTTCGTATGGTGTGAGGTACGGCCCAAGGAGCGTCGCAATATAGAGCGCCAGCATCAAGTACAGGCCCAAGACCGCGAGTCGGTTCTTTCTGAACTCGTGCCAGGCGATGGCCCATTGCGAGGCGCCTTCGGGCCTGACCGCGTTAGCTCCCGTCTCCGAACCGATGCTGACGGCCCAGGCCACGGCGAACCCACCGACGAGCGTGAGCAGGGCGACCCAGTAGTCGATACGGCCCGCCGTGATCGTGGCACGCACGCGGTCGAACGCGAAGACCAAAACGACCAGCATCGCCGCCGCGAGTCCAAGCATGGAGAGGCCCGCTAGGCGCCTGCCTCGTCGCAGCTGAACCAGTCCGGGGACCAGCAGAGCCGCCCAACGGGCCCGCCCGCCCTCGCTCCGCTGCGGCCCCTCACTCATAGCGGATCCTCGGGTCGACGACGGCGTAGAGGACGTCGGCGATCAGGTTGGCTACGACGACCATGGCAGCGAAAACGAACGTCGTCGCCATCACCGTCGGATAGTCACGCTGGAAGATCGCGTCCATGATGGTCTTGCCCATGCCCGGCCAGGCGAACACGTGTTCAACCAGAACCGCGCCGCTGAAAAGGAAGGGCAGATAAAGGCCCAGCAGCGTGACAATGGGTAGTAGCGCGTTCTTCAGCGCGTGTTTGAGGATGACCTTGTACTCTGGGAGGCCTTTTGCCCGTGCCGTACGGATGTAGTCCTGGCGAATGACTTCCAGCATGGAGCTACGCATGTACCTGGCTACACTGGCTGCCGACGAGACGCCTAGAGCGATAGACGGCAGGACCAGGTGGTGCAAACGGTCCCCGAGCTTGCTCCAGCCGCTCATGAGGTCGTAATCGACGCTGGTCATGCCCGAGGCGGGGAACCGCAACGCGTCCGGCCACCACTCTACCTGATATACCTTGTAGGCGAAGATCAGGATGAGCATCAGGCCCAGCCAAAAACTCGGCATGGAATAGATGAACAGGGCTGAAAGTGTGAGGATGTTGTCCAACGCCGAATACTGACGAACCGCCTGAACGATTCCGATCGCGATTCCGATCCCGAAGATCAATAAGAGAGCCGTTCCGCTCAGGATGAGGGTGTTAGGGATGCGCTCGGCGAGTATCGCTGCGACCGGCCGATTCTGCGTGAGGCTGATGCCGAAGTCGCCGGAAAGAAAGCTCGTCATCCACCGGAAGTACTGGATGTGGATCGGTTGATCTAGGCCCCAGTTCTCGCGCATTTGCTCGAGCACTTCCGGCGCAACGCTCGGGTGGAGGTACATCGCCGTGGGATCACCCGGAGCGGCGTGCATGAAGATGAATACGAGCGTGAGAATCCCGAACAGCAGTGGGACCGACTGAAGCAGGCGCCTAACGATGTACGCTATCATGCTCGCGTCGCACGTCGATCCGGTTGGCTGTTTCTTCCCGTGCGTGACCGTTTAGGTGCCGTGGCCGGCTCGCCGCATTCTCCGTGTGGGCCAGCCTGGAGCGGGTGCCTATCCATGTAACTTGTTAAATAGCAATAGGTTGTATCGGGCATTCCGACGGTCGACATCGGCCCAGATTCGCTGAATCGAATTCGGGGCCCGGCCGTCACCGGCGGTCCTCCGGCGCAATCCACCAGTCTTTTGCGTTGACTAGATCGCCCCGGATATCCATACGGACGTCCCGTACTCTGTTCTTCACCCCGTTCGCTCGCACGTCGTAGTAGAGGAAAGTGTACGGCTGGTCCCGCTGCATGATCTCTTGGTACTCGTGCCAGAGGGGTATCGTCTGGGCACGATCTTCCGTCAGACTCACCGCCTCGAGAATCTCGTCGACCCGCGGGTTGCAGTAGGATGCCCACTGGTAAGCTCCGTCCAGCGCGGAACAGGCGAAGAGTGATCGGTGGTCGTCCAGGTTGTATTCCGTCTGCCAGCCCAGGACGAAGGCATCGAAGCGTCGCTCGCTGTTGGTGATATCCGCACCCAGGCTTTGAGCTTCCTGCGTTCTCGGTCGCACCTCGACCCCTACCTTCGCCAGGTCCGCTTGGACCAGCAGCGTGATGTCTTCACGGACCGGGTTTGGATTCGTCTTGAGTTCGAACGATGCCCTGGCGCCGTCTCGCTCGCGTACGCCATCGCCGTCTCCGTCCACCCACCCAGCCATCCGGAGTAGCCGGCTCGCGCTGTCGGGTGCGAACGGGAGCGGTTCCAGATCCGCGTTGAAGGCCCAGTGCGTTGGCGGCACGGGTCCCTTGGCGATCTGGCCGAGCCCCCGCTGAACCGCATCGACGATCTCCTGGCGGTTGATGGCGAGGGTCAAGGCGCGCCGGACCAAGCGGTCCTGGAAGAGGGGCAGCCGGCCGTTCCAGTTGATGAAGGCATAGTTGCGATTAGCGTACGCGACCAGGCGTGCGGTCGAGTTCGCCTCTATCTCCTCTACCTGCGCGGGTGCCACGATAAGGTACACGTCGACTTCCCCGGCGAGGAACTCGGTGAGCCGGATCGTGGGCTCTTCGATGTACCGGTACACGATCCGGTCCAGGTACGGCCGACCTCCGAGTTCTTCAGGAAAATCGGGGTTCGCCTCAAACACCCAGCGATCGCCGGCCCTGTGCTCAACGAACCGAAACGGCCCGTTGCCCGTCGGCGACTCGCTACCGAAGGGATTCTGTTTGAGCTCCGAAGCGGGCACGGAACCGAGCAAGTGCTCCGGCATGGGAGCGATCGCCTGCCACGGAACCATGAAGCCCGGGTGTCTTCGCAGGTAGAAAGTGACCGAGAAAGTGTCCCGGACGACAGCGCTATCATAGGCGGCCAGAATCGACGAACGTGGATACCCCGTCTCAGGGTCCTTGATACGGTCGAAGGTGAATTTCACATCGCGTGCCGTCGTAGGCACCCCGTCGTGCCAGTGCACGTCGTCCCGTAGATGGAACGTCAGTGTCATGTCGTCGCCGGCAAGCGTCGTGTCCCAGCGCTCCGCCAGGTACGGTACCGGCGCCAGCTGCTCATCGTACTGGATCAGTGTGGTGAATAGGACGTGGTTCTGGAGTTCCTGCGAGATGTCGTCGACGCTCGCGAAGCGGTTCATCGAGCTCGCCTCCGTCAGCGAAGCGACGACTGCAGTTCCGCCGTTGCGCTCCAAAGCAGGCGGCTGGTCCGTTTCACCGGGTCGCTCGCGCGTATCCCCGCAACCCGCGATCACAACGGCAGCCATGCAGTAGATCGAGACTGTCCGTTTCACCATGTCGGTTACTCTTCTTTTCACAATCGCCATGTCCACGCCGGGTCAGCGAAGTGACGAGCGAGTTCGGTCGCACGTGCTGTTTCTACGGGGCCCAAGACGTAGTCTTCGAACTGAATGCCAAGCACTCTCACGAATCCATCGACCAAGTTGTCAACCAACTCCGCCCAGGTCGGAAGGTGGGCGAGGAGCGAATCGAGCGCTGTGGCTTGGGCCGGGAAGTCCTCTGGGCTCTTCACCTTCAGAAGCTCCACTGTGGGAGACTGATCACCGGTGAGGAGTAGAGAGCCGTGCTGGAGTATCACGCCTCTCTCACGCGACTGGGCGCTGCCCACCAATTTCCGCTCGCCTGCTACGATGGCGCCTCCGTCGAGTTCCGTGAAGCAGGGCATGGTGGAAGGGCGAAGCCGTAGTCCGGGATCGGCGACGATCTCGGTGGGCGCTCCCAACAGGCGCAGCCCCGCAAGAAGCGCCTTATGAACGAAATCGTAGGTCTTCCGGGGCCCGCCCAGAAGCCGTTCTCCTACTGCCACGGAATAGGTGATCTCATGATGATGGTAGACCGCTCTTCCTCCCGTCGGCCGGCGCACGAACTCGATCCCGCGTCTCTCCGCCTCGGCGCTGTCGTAGTGTCCGCGAGCCGGCTGGTTGCGGCCGAGCGAGATGCAGGGAGGCCACCAACGGTAGAACCTGAGGACGGGAGGACCACCGGCGCGCACCGATTCGGCCAACAGCACGTCGATCGCCATGTTGCGGGCGCCCGTATTCGCGGCGCTCTCCACAACGCGCCAGACGTTCGGCGCAGCAGGCGGCGGCTGCGGGATCTCTGGTGGAGACTCCTCGGGCTTGACGACTGGTGGTCCACGGTTGCTCATAGGCGATTCGAGGGGGTTGCGGCCGCAGAGGAGCGATGGCGCGCCTGCGAGGGGCCTTCGGGTCCAGGAGCCCTCGCTGGACTACGGCGCTGCCTGTGGTTCGGTCCCCAGCGTCCGATATTCTGTGTCCTTCAACTCTCGCTGCTGTACCGCACGTCAGGTTGGCGGCTGGCCCGAGCTTCGTCGAGCCGTCTGACGGGCGTCGTGTACGGTGCGTTCTTGACCAGTTCGGGATCCTTGGCCGCTTCCTCGGCGATCTGGAGCATGGTGTCGCAGAAACGATCCAGCTCCTCCTTCGTCTCCGTCTCGGTGGGCTCTGCCATGATCGCCTCGGCGACGATGAGCGGGAAATACACGGTCGGAGCATGAATCCCGAAGTCGAGAAGACGCTTGGCCACGTCCAGCGTGCGGACGCCGTGTTCCTTGAGGAAAGCGCCCGAAAAGACCGATTCGTGCATGCCACGCCCGTACGGCAGGTCGTAGGTGCCTTCGAGCCGCGCGGACATGTACGCGTTGTTGAGCACAGCAGCCAGTCCGGTCTCCCGCAAGCCATCTGGGCCCAGCATCCGCATATAAGTGTAGGCGCGAACCAGCACGCCGAAGTTGCCCCAGAAACCGTGGACTTTCCCTATGCTCGAGGGCCGGTCCCAATCGAGGCCGTACGTTCCGTCGGCGTCACGCCGGAGGATCGGCAACGGCAGGTAGGGCGCCAGCGTCTCCGTCACCGCAACGGGACCGGCCCCCGGTCCGCCGCCTCCGTGTGGCGTGGAGAAAGTCTTGTGGAGGTTGAGGTGCACGATGTCGTAGCCCAGGTCGCCCGGCCGGGTTATTCCTACCAGCGCGTTTAGATTCGCGCCGTCCATGTACATGAGCCCGCCGGCCTCGTGAACCAGCTCGGAGATGGTCTCGATGTCAGACTCGAACTTCCCCAACGTGTTGGGGTTGGTGAGCATTACGCCGGCGACATCATCGCCCAGCACGGACTCGAGGGCGCTTGGGTCCATCCGACCGTCTTCGTTGGACTTGATGGTGACGACCTCGTAGCCGGCCATCGCCACCGTGGCCGGATTGGTGCCGTGAGCGCTATCGGGAATGATGATCTTCTTGCGCGGGTCGCCGTTCGCGGTGTGGTAGGCCCGGAAGAGCAGCGCCCCAACCAGTTCGCCGTGCGCGCCCGCGGCCGGTTGGAGCGTGATCGCGTCCATCCCGACGATCTCTTTGAGCATTTCGCCGAGTTCCCACATCAACCGCAACGCACCCTGCACCGCCGACGTGGCTTGGAATGGGTGAAGATCGGCGAGCCCGGGCAATCGCGCCGTCATCTCGTTGACCTTCGGGTTGTACTTCATCGTGCAAGACCCGAGGGGGTAGAACCCCTTGTCGACGTGATGGTTCTTCAGCGAGATCGCTGTGAAGTGGCGGACCACTTCGCTCTCCGGCACCTCCGGTAGCTTCGGCGGGGAATTCCTCAAAGCCGCGGCTGGCAACAGATCTTCAATCGGTTTGGCAGGAACGTCCGGCTTGGTTATCGTCGTTCCTGGTCGGCCCGAGGCCGAACGCTCGAAGATCAGGGTGCTCGTTTGCTCTTTTGGGTTCTTGTCTGTCATCGGTTAAGCCTTCTGGCGCTCAATCTCTTCTCCGGGGTAACTCAATTGTCAGAACTCGTGGCTCTGGCCCGGCTCCAGGATGACGACATCCGCCCTGGATCCGACTTGTTCCGCGAAATCGCCCGGGTTCTGCTCGATGATGTCGAACGTGTTGTAGTGCATGGGAACGACCGTCTTCGGCTCGATCATCTCCACCGCTTTGGCCGCATCACCGGGCCCCATCGTGAAGTTGTCACCGATAGGCAAGCACGCCACATCTACCTGACCCTTGAGTAGCTCTAGGTCCTTGATCAACGCTGTATCGCCGGCGTGGTAGACGGTCTTGCCGTCGATATTGATCATGAAGCCACCGGGAACGGTTGTGTACTTGCCGGACTCGTCTCCAGCCACAGCGCCGCCGTGGAGCGCCGGGGTCATCTTGATGTAGCCGACGGGGAAGTGATAGCCGCCGCCGATGTGTAGGGGGTGTGCCTTCTCGATGCCCATCACTTCCTGCGCGAACGAAACGATCTCGAACGTGGAGACGACCATCGCGCCCGTTCGCTTCGCAATGTCGAAGCCGTCGCCGATATGATCGCCGTGGCCGTGGGTGAATAAGACGTAGTCCGCCCTCTCAATAGCGTCCGGTCCGATGTCAGCCATGGGGTTGCCGGTGAGGAACGGATCGATGACCAGGGTCGTCCCGTCGTTCGCTTCGATTGTGAAGCAGGAATGGCCATGGAACGTGAGCTTAGACATGGGCGGCCTCCTTCAGCACTTCGACAAGTAAATCCACTTCGTTCTTCGAGCGCTTTTCGGTAAAGGCGATCAACAGCCCGTCCTCTACATCCACATGTGGAAAGCGAGAGATGGCCACTCCGGCAAGTATCCCCCGCTCGGCTGCGCGCTCGATGACCTCGCGGGCCGGGCACGGCGTCTTGATCGCGAATTCCCGGAAGAAAGGTGCGTCTGGGAAGAGAGGTTCGATTCCGTCGAGCGCCACGATTCGGTCATGGGCGTAGTGCGCCACTTGGGCGCTCGTTTCGGCTACCTGCCTGAGACCTTCTTTGCCGACGGTCGCCAGGTAGATCGTGGCGGCCAGCGCGCAGAGCCCCTGGTTCGTGCAGATATTGCTGGTCGCCTTCTCGCGCCGGATATGTTGCTCGCGTGTCTGAAGCGTGAGCACGAACCCGCGGCGCCCGTCTACGTCGTCGGTGGCGCCGACGATTCGGCCCGGCATATGGCGGATATAGTCCTGGCGCGCCGCGAAGAGGCCCAGCACGGGACCGCCGAAGCTCAAGGCGTTGCCGAACGGCTGGCCCTCGGCCACTGCGATGTCAGCCCCGCATTCGCCGGGGCTCTTCAGTATCGCCAGCGAGACGGGGTCGACGACGGAGATAAGCAGAGCGCCCGCTGCATGCGCGACTTCGGCTGCCGCCGCGGAGTCCTCAATCACCCCGTAGAAGTTCGGGCTCTGTACGATGACCGCGGCTGTCTGGTCGTCGAGCAGTCGAGCCAAGGCATCGAGGTCAGTGATGCCGGCATCGGTGCGCGGCACGATTTCGACGGGCATCCCGAGGCCGAGGTTGTAGGTGTCCAGCACCTGACGGTAGTGCGGATTGACCGTCGCGGACAGAACGATCTTGTCTCGCTTCTTCTGTATCGATCGCGCCATCAACGCTGCCTCGGCCATCGCCGACGCTCCATCGTACATGGAAGCGTTGGCGACATCGAGGCCCATGAGCTCGCAGATCATGCTTTGGAACTCGTAGATCGATTGCAGCGTGCCCTGACTCACCTCGGCTTGATACGGCGTGTATGCGGTGTAGAACTCGCTGCGACGAATGAGGTGGTCGACCACGGCGGGCACATGATGGTCGTAGTAACCGGCACCGGCGAAGCAGGTGAGATGCCGGCTTTCGCCTGCTAACTCCTGAAGAACGCGGACGGCTTCCCATTCTGATAGCGCGGGCGGCACGTCGAGCGGTCTGTTGAGTCGAAACTTCTCCGGTATATCGGCGAGCAACTCGTCTTCCGACGTGGCCCCGATGGTGCGGAGCATCGTCTGACGATCCGCCTTGGAATGTGGGACGAAGCTCATTGCGTGATCGCTGGTCTAAGGTTGATGTTCTGGTGGTCGAACCGGTCTGAGGGACTAGCTGTCCGCGATCAGCGCCTTGTAGGCCTCAGGGCTCAAAAGGTCGTCCAGCTCAGCCGGGTCGTTCATACGTACCCGGATCATCCATCCGTCACCGTACGGATCGCCATTGACGACAGCCGGATCATCCTGCAGCGCCTCGTTGACCGCTACCACCTCACCTCCCACGGGCGTGTACAAATCCGAAACGGCCTTCACCGCCTCGATGTTGCCGAATACTTCGGCTTTGATGAAGGAGCTTCCGACATCGGGCAGCTCGACGTAGACGATGTCGCTCAGTTCCCCCTGCGCATAGTCTGTGATGCCGACAACGATCTCGTCTGCCTCTCGCAGGACGTACTCGTGCTCCTCCGTGTAGAGAAGGTTGTCAGGAATATTTGCGTCAGCCATAGCTCCTCCGTATGCAAGAAACACAGGGTCAATTCGATGCAGTCGGCGGTGACAATACCCGACGGAGAATGGCGCCGTCAAGGCACCGGTTGGCGGGCGAGGTGTGCTTCCTGCCGGAGCTCCGACGCGGGTCCCGCGCGGGGCGCCGCTCGGCGCTCGATGCTCTTGCTGCCGTGGCGGTCAAAAGCTAGCTTTGTAAAGGTGCCGTGCGGCGTAAAGTGCCGTGCCACATGGATTTGGTGCCCTTGGCGAGAACTCAACGAAAGGAGGTGGTCCAGTGTCCGTTGAATTATCTGGCCAACCGGCATGGGCAAGCGACTGCCTCGAGGCGGTGTAGGCTGCTAACTGCCTTGAACCGGGGGTAG
>JBDHHL010000085.1:0-12144 GCA_039589375.1 Gemmatimonadota bacterium
GAGCCCAAGAGATGGCTCGCGAGGCCAACCCGTCGCTGCAGGCGGCGCGACTTCGGGCCGATGCTGCCGAGGCCCGCGTACCACAGGCGGGCGCCTTACCCGACCCGATCTTGTCGTTCGGGTTCATGAACCGCCCGGTCACCGACTTGGGTCGGACCGACCAGCCGATGACGATGAACACGGTGGGACTGATGCAGCGCTTCCTATGGCCGGGCAAGCTCGGGTTCAGCGAGGAGCGGGCCGACTATCTCGCCGCCGCCGAGGCGCTCGACGCCGAGGAGGTCGAGCGCCGCCTGTTGGCCCGGGTCAAGTCGACCTACTACCAGCTGGCGTTCATGGATCGCGCGCTGGCGGTCATGGGAGATACGCGCGGGCTACTCCGCGATTTCTTCGAAGTATCGTCGGCTCGCTACGCGGTCGGCTCCGGCCTGCAGCAGGACGTGCTTCAGGCCCAGGTCTCCATCGCCCAGATGACCGAAGACATTACGGTGATGGAGCAGGGCCGCCTCGCGATGGCGGCTCGACTCAACTCGCTGCTGGGCCGCGACGCCACTGCGCCTGTGGGTGCGCTCGAGCTATCGGGCCCCGGCGGCGAGCTGCCGCCCGTCGATTCTCTCATGGCGCTGGCGGCGGAGCAGCGACCGGCGCTGCGGGCGGCGCGACAGCGGGCTCTGGCAGCCGAGGCGGGCTACAAGGCGGCTCGCCGCGCCCTCTACCCCGACATCACGGTCAGCCTGAGCTACGGTGGCCGGCCTCAGTTCGACGACTTCGTCACGCTCATGTTCGGGATCAACATCCCCGTGTTCGCGGGGTCGCGGCAGCTGCCGATGCGGGAGGAGATGCAGGCGATGCAGAAGATGGAGGAGGCCCGGGAGCTCGATCTCTACAACGAGACCTTCGCCGAGCTGTCGGAGCTGAGGGCGCAGGCGGAGCGAGCCCGCAGCCTTTCGCGACTCTACGAGACGTCGGTGCTGCCCCAGGCGGAGGCTGCCGTCGAGTCCGCGCTGTCGGCGTATCGCGTGGGCCGCATCGACTACACGACGCTGGTCGTCAACGAGATGACAGTCAATCGATACAGCATAGAGAGCGTACGCCTCACCGCTGAGTACCACCGCGCCGTCGCGCAGGTGGAGGCGCTGGTGGGCACCGCGCTGGGAGATGACTGATGAAGTACATAACCATCGCGACGCTGTTAGGCGCGCTGCTGCTTGCGGCCTGTGGCGGCCAGGACGAAGAGTCGCCGATGCCCGGGATGACGGCGGAAGAGCATGCCATGCACACCGGCGGCGGCAGCACGGGCGCCACGGACAGCACCGGAAACGTAATGCGGTCGGCCGTCCACCTGACAGCCGAGGAAGAGCGTGCACTGGGGATCGTCTACACGACGGTCGAGCGCGGGCCGCTGGCCCGCACGATTCGGACGGTCGGTCGGATCGAGGTGGCCGAGCCCCGGGTCGCGGACATCACGCCGAAGATCGAAGGTTTCGTCGAGCGGCTGTTCGTCAGCACGACGGGCGAATCGGTGCGGCGCGGGCAACGGCTGCTGACGCTGTACAGTCCGGCGCTGGTCGCGGCGCAGGAGGAACTGCTCACTGCGAAGCGACTCGCCGCACAGGTCGACACGTCCGCCGGCGAGGCGTGGCATCACGCGCAGACGACGCTGGAGGCCGTGCGCCGACGGCTGGCTTACTGGGACATCACCGAGGCGCAGATCACCCAGGTCGAGAACACGGGCCAGGTCACAAAGACCCTGACGTTGGTCTCGCCGGTCAATGGAATCGTGCTGGAAAAGAACGTGCTAGAGGGTCAGCGCGTGATGCCGGGCAAGCGACTCTACCGGATCGCCGACCTGTCGACGATCTGGGTGGAGGGCGACGTGTTCGAGCAGGACCTCCAGTTCGTGCGCGAGGGCCAGCAGGCGCACATCGAGGTCTCCGCCTACCCCGGGGTCCACGTGATGGGGCGCGTCAGCTTCGTGTACCCGACGGTGGACGAGCGGAGCCGGACGAACCGGGTGCGCCTCACGGTTCCGAACCCGGAGCTGCGACTGAAGCCCGGGATGTTCGCGACCGTGTATCTCGATGCGGAGATCGGGGAAGACGTCATCTCGGTGCCGCTCGATGCGGTGGTCGCGACGGGCGAGCGCAATCTGATCTTCCATCGCCACGAAGATGGCTCGCTCCACCCGCACGAAGCGGTGCTCGGCGCGCGAGCCGGCGATCGCGTGCAGGTGCTCGCCGGCCTCGAGGAGGGCGACGTGATCGTCGCCTCGGCCAACTTCCTCATCGACGCCGAGTCGCGGCTGGCCGGTACCGGCGGTGGGATGCCGGGGATGCAACACGACTCGGCGATCGAGCCGGAAGGCGAGCACACGCAGCACGCCGACACGATGGCCGGTGGCGGCGGCGACGGGGAGGAGCACCGCCATGATTAACAAGATCATTGAATGGTCGCTCCGCAACCGTTTCCTCGTTCTGCTCGCCAGCGCAGCGATCGTCGCCGGCGGCATCTGGGCGATGCGGACGATTCCGCTGGACGCGATACCCGACCTGTCGGACGTGCAGGTCATCATCCAGACGGACTTCCGCGAGCAGGCGCCACAGATCGTCGAGGATCAGATCACCTATCCGATCACCTCAGAGATGCTGAAGGTGCCCGGCGCTCGCGTCGTGCGCGGCTACTCGTTCTTCGGGCTCAGCCTGGTCTACGTCATCTTCGAGGACGGCACCGACATCTACTGGGCGCGCTCGCGGGTGCTCGAGTACCTGAACGGCATCCGCCAGCAGCTGCCGCAGGGGCTTGAACCGACGCTGGGCCCCGACGCCACCGGTGTGGGCTGGGTGTTCGAGTACGTGCTGGAGTCCGACAGCCTCGACCTCGCCGAGCTCCGCACCCTGCAGGACTGGTACATCCGCTACCAGCTGACCGCCGTGCCGGGCGTCTCGGAGGTGGCCAGCCTGGGCGGTTTCGTCAAGCAGTACCAGGTCGAGGTCGACCCGGAGCGGCTGCGTGCCTTCGACATCCCGGTCACCCGGGTGGCGCAAGCCATCGGGTCGCACAACATCGACATCGGCGCCCGCGTCCTCGAGATGGGTGGTCGCGAGTACATGATTCGCGGCCTCGGCTATCTCGAGGATATCGAGGATATCGAGAACGTGGCGGTGGGCGCGACGCCGAGCGGCACACCGGTCCGCGTCGCCGACGTGGCGCGGGTCCGAGTGGGGCCGGCGCCGCGCCGCGGTGCCGCCGATCTCGATGGCCGCGGCGAAGTGGTGGCGGGCATCGTCGTCATGCGTTTCGGGTCCGACGCGTTGAAGACGATCGAGCGGGTCAAGGAGCGGCTGGCCGTGATCCAGGAGGGCCTACCGGCCGGCGTTCAGCTGCGAACCGCATACGACCGCAGCGACCTGATCGATCGGGCGATCCACACCCTGCGCGAGAAGCTGGTCGAGGAATCGATCATCGTCGCGCTGGTGGCCGTGCTCTTCCTGTTGCACGCGCGCTCGGCGCTGGTCGCCATCGTGACGCTGCCGCTCGGCATCCTGATCTCGTTCATCGTCATGCGGCTGATCGGCGTCAACGCCAACATCATGAGCTTGGGCGGCATCGCCATCGCCATCGGCGCCATGGTCGATGCGGCGATCGTGATGATCGAGAACATGCACAAGCACCTTGAGCGCGGCGGCAGCGAGCAGGACCGCTGGCAAGTGGTGCTGGAGAGCGCGAAGCAGGTCGGGCCGCCGCTCTTCTTCTCGCTGCTCATCATCACCTTCAGCTTCCTGCCCGTCTTCTCCCTCGAGCAGCAGGAGGGCCGGCTGTTCAAGCCGCTGGCCTACACCAAGACGTTCGCCATGGCCGGCGCGGCGCTGTTGTCGATCACGCTGGTACCGGTGCTGATGGGTTACCTGATCAAAGGGAAGATCAAGCCGGAATCGCGGAACCCGCTGAACCGTGGCCTGCGCTGGGTCTACCGTCCCGTCATCGGGTTCGCGGTGCGCAGGCCGTGGGTCGTCATCGCCGGCGCCGCCGTCGTACTGGCGCTGACCGCCATCCCGTGGCGGCGGCTGGGGAGCGAATTCATGCCGCCGTTGAAGGAGGGGTCGATCCTGTTCATGCCGACCACCGTGCCCGGCGTCTCGATCGCCCAGGCAAGGGAAGTGATGCGCCATCAGGACAGCGTGCTCGCCGCGATGCCCGAGGTCGACATCGTACTCGGCAAGGCCGGCCGCGCCACCACCGCGACCGACCCGGCACCGCTCTCGATGTGGGAGACGACGATCACGCTGAAGCCGGAGGACGAGTGGCGCCCGGGCATGACCTACGAGCGCCTGATCGCCGAGATGGACCGGGCGACCGCAGTGCCGGGGGTCACCAACGCCTGGACCATGCCGATCAAGGGGCGCATCGACATGCTCGCCACCGGTGTGCGAACGCCGGTGGGCATCAAGATCTTCGGTCCCGATCTGGACACGCTGCAGATGTTGGGCGAGCGGGTCGAGCGGATCGTCCAGCAGGTGCCCGGCACCCGCAGCGCTTTCGCGGAGCGCGGCGTTTCGGGCTACTACGTCGACATCGACATCGATCGGATCGAGGCCGCTCGCTACGGCCTGAACGTCGGTGACGTTCACCGCGCGATCATGGCCACGGTGGGTGGCTTCACCGCCGCCTATACCGTCGAGGGTCGCGAGCGCTACGCGGTGAACGTCCGCTACCCGCGCGAGCTGCGCGACGACCTGACCAAGCTGCGCGAGGTCACCATCCCGGCCATGGGTGGCCACATGCAGATCCCGCTCGGCCAGGTGGCAAGCGTCGGGCTGACACAGGGCGCCATGGCGGTAAAGACCGAGAACGCGTTCCCGGTCACCACCGTCTTCGTCGACAACGGCGAGCGCGATGTAGGGAGCTACGTGCGCGACGCGCAGCAGCTGGTCAACGCGCAGATGACGCTGCCGCCCGGGTACACGATGGTCTGGAGCGGCCAGTACGAGTTCATGCAGCGGGTGCGCGAGAAGCTCCAGGTCGTGGTCCCGGTCACGCTGGGCATCATCTTCCTGCTGCTGTTCCTCAACTTCCGTGAGGTGGCCGAGTCGTTGATGGTCATGCTGGCGCTGCCGTTCTCGGTGGTGGGCGGCATTTGGTTCCTCTGGCTACTGGGCTACAACACCAGCGTCGCCGTCTGGGTCGGCTTCATCGCCCTGGCTGGCGTCGCCGCGGAAACGGGAGTGGTGATGCTCATCTACCTGGACGAGGCCTTCCATCGGCGCAGCCTGGAGGGTCGCATGACCACGGCCGCCGATGTGGCGGCCGCCGTAAGCGAGGGCGCCTTGGAACGGCTGCGGCCGGTAATGATGACCGTGACGGCGATCATCATGGGCCTGCTACCTATCCTCTGGAGCGCAGGCACCGGTGCCGACGTGATGAAGCGAATCGCCGCGCCCATGGTCGGCGGTATGCTCACCGCGACGCTACTCACTTTGGTCGTGATTCCGGCGATCTACCTGATATGGCGGCGCTGGCAGGTGCGTCGTTGGCCGGAACAGCCGGTGCACGAGGCGTTGCGGGGCGATCTGGCGCTGAGACCGGGGGACTAACATGCGGACGGATGTCGCCGACGTCAGAGCGTCGGCGACGGAACAGAAACCGACACAGCAGAACGACTGAGAGGAAAGATCAATGAGAACAGGAGCGATTAGCGCTGTAGCCGGATTGACCGCCCTAGTGGCGATCTCTGCTTGTGCGGACGATCCGGCTGGCGCTTCCGATCCCGAGCCACAGTTCGAGCTAGCGGCCGACCGGCCGGAGACCTACCAACCTATTGACCTGCACGTGGACGCGGGCCCCCATGGCTCGACCATGATGATTCAGCATGGCGAGCTCGTGGTCGAGGGGGCTGGCGGCGGCTCGACGTACACTTTCTCGATGATGGAGGGAACCCACGGCTTCGATGGGACGCTGATGTTCTTCCGGCCTGGCGAGCACGAGTTGCATTTCCGCGCGATGGGCCAGGGCGGCATAATAAAGAACCTCGGCCACCACCAGGTGACGGTCCACCGTCAGCATCGGGTGATCGGTCCCTATTGGGTGGAGTTCGAGGCGAGCCCGTCGCCCGTGCTGATGGAGCAGAGCGCGCAGCTGCGCTTCATCGTCTTTGACTTGCTCGGCGATGGCTCGCCCGGCGACGCCGCGACCGGGCTCGACGCATCGCTCACGATCCACGATCGGGCAGGCGGCGAGTCGGGCGTGTCGCTGGTGGAACTTGAGGCGAGCGTGTACGGGGCCGACCATATCTTTGGCGCGTCCGGTCTGTATGAGTTCCACCTGGAGATCGACGCGGGCGGTACGCATGAGTCGGGTGATCTTCACATGCCGGTATTGGCTTCCAGCGAAGACGATGGACTCGACTATATGGATCACCACGGCGGCCGCGGGCACGGCCACGGCGGGTGAGCCGCTGGCGGAACGTACCGACATGCCATACTGGGTCCGATTCTCACCGACGATGAGACCTGGGCCGGCCCTCGTCGAGTACCCCTGGACGTTCTGATTCGAGTGCGGAGTCGTAATCGGCAAGGACTGAGATCCAACAGGAGGAGGGAAGAGCATGAAGACGCGAGAGCTCGCTTTGGCAATCGCCTGCACCCTCGCCCTACCGGGCGTCTTGCGGGCACAGGAACATCAGCAGCACCATGGCCGGAATCAGCAAGGCCAGGAGGAGCAGGGGATGATGATGGGGATGGAGCACGGGATGATGGGCATTATGGGGACGATGTTGCCCGGCCCGGATTTCCTGCTCGAGCAGAAAGACGCGCTCGATCTGAGCGACGAGCAGGTTCAGCACCTCAACGAGTTGAAGAGCCAGTTGTCGGAGCTTCGCCAGGCGCACATGAGCCGGGTGAAGCCCTTGCATGAGCAGGCGATGGATGCGCTGCACGGTGATCAGCCCGATCTCGCTGCGTACAAATCGGCTCTGGAGGCGTGGGCGGATGAACACGTGACGATGCAGGTAGAGATAGCTCGCATCTCGCAGAAGGGACTGGCCGTGCTGACCGACACACAGCGCTCGAACGTGCGATTCGGCATGCGCCTCATGCATGGGATGCATGAGAGAATGATGCGGCAGGGTCAGATGATGCGGAGGATGATGGAGAGTATGATGGGTGGTGAAACGATGGGTTCGAGTCAGTCACCTGGTAACTAGGCACAATGTGCAAGTCAGCGGCCGAATCATGTGACGCTGCGGAACCGGCGCCGTGTGAGGCGATGCAGAGTGCTCTTCTTTGGCACGTCGAAGAAAGAAGGCCATTTGGGTGTCGCTCATTTTGTGTGGGCGAGGCCGGGAGCGCGACTGACGCATGACCCACGATCACGGACAGCACGACACAGTCGGGCACGGCCATCACGCCCTCATGGTTGCCGACTTCCGCCGCCGCTTCTGGATCTCGCTCGTCCTGACGCTGCCGGTTCTGGCGCTGGCGCCGCTCATCCAACGCTTCCTAGGGATCGAAGGCGCCCTGGCGTTCCCCGGCGACTCCTACGTCCAGGCCCTCGTCGCCACGGCGATCTACTTCTTTGGCGGCTGGCCGTTCCTGAAGGGCTTCATCCGCGAAATCGGAAACAAGAAGCCGGGGATGATGACGCTCATCGCGCTCGCCATCACCGTCGCCTACGCCTACAGCTCGGCCGTCGTACTCGGTCTGTCCGGGGAGGTCTTCTTCTGGGAACTGGCCACGCTGATCGACATCATGCTGTTGGGCCACTGGGTCGAGATGCGCTCGGTGATGGGCGCTTCGCGGGCGTTAAAGAAGCTGGTCGAGCTGCTGCCGGCGGAGGCCCATCGGCTGCGCGGCGATGGCACGACCGAGGATGTGCCGGTGACCGAAATCGAGCCGGGCGAGAGGGTGCTGCTGAAGCCGGGCGAAAAGGTCCCGGTGGACGGTCTGATTGTCGAAGGGCGCACGACTATGAACGAGGCGGCGCTCACCGGCGAAAGCGTGCCGGTGGAGAAGGGCGAGGACGATGAGGTGATCGCCGGCGCGGTGAACGGCGAGTCCGCCGTCACCATCGAGGTGCAGAAGACGGGGGGCGAGACCTACCTGTCTCAGGTCGTAGAGATGGTGCGTCGGGCCCAGGAGACGCGTTCCCGAACCCAGGATCTGGCCAACCGGGCGGCGCTGTGGCTCACGATCGTCGCCGTCGGCGTCGGCGCCATCACTCTGACCGCCTGGGTCCTTGCCGGCCGCGACTTCAACTTCGCCCTCGGCCGCATGGTCACGGTGATGGTGATCACCTGCCCCCATGCGCTGGGGCTGGCAATCCCTCTGGTTGTGGCGGTGTCGACCGGGCTCTCGGCCAGCAAAGGCCTGTTGATCCGTGACCGCACAGCGTTCGAACGCGCCCGTGACCTCGACGCCATCGTCTTCGACAAGACGGGCACGCTAACCCGGGGCGAGTTCGGCGTCACCGACGTCGTCAGTCTGGACGATGTGGGCGAGGATGAGATCCTACGGCTGGCGGCGTCGCTGGAGAGCCAGTCGGAGCACCCCATCGCCGCAGGTGTGGTGCGGGGCGCGGCCGAGCGTGGCGTGGGCTACGACGCGCCGAAGGACTTCCGCGCCATCCCCGGCAAGGGCGCTCAGGCGACCGTGGGTGGACGTAACGTGAAAGTCGTGAGTCCGGGCTATCTGGCGCTGAACGATCTCTCGGTCGAGAGCGATCGCATCCACGAGCTGAGCATGGAAGGTAAGACGGTCGTCTACGTCCTCGTCGATGATGAAGTGTGGGGTGCCATCGCGCTGGCCGACATCATTCGCGACGAGTCCTACGAGGCAATGCAGCGGCTGAAAGCTATGGGCATCCAGGTCATGATGCTCACCGGCGATGCCGAGGCGGTGGCTCGCTGGGTCGCCGGCGAGCTGAAGCTGGACGACTACTTCGCCGAGGTGCTACCGGACCAAAAGGCCGAGAAGATCAGAGAAGTGAAGTCGCGGGGGCTGACGGTGGCGATGACCGGCGATGGCGTCAACGACGCGCCGGCGCTGGTGGAAGCAGACGTCGGCATAGCCATCGGTGCTGGCACCGATGTGGCGGTGGAGTCGGCGGACATCGTGCTGGTGCGCTCAGATCCACGGGACGTGACGTCGCTGGTCGAAATGGCCCGGGCGACCTATCGGAAGATGGTCCAGAACCTGTGGTGGGCCACAGGCTACAACGTGGTGGCGATCCCGCTGGCGGCGGGCGTGCTTTACAACGTGGGGATCGTGCTCTCGCCGGCGGTCGGTGCAGTGCTCATGTCATTGTCGACGATAATCGTCGCCATAAACGCACGATTGTTGAAGACGTAGACCAGCGAGTCGAGCTACGAACGGTTGAAGGCGCCGTCGCTGCGAGGCACGAACGTCAGAGGGGAACGGCGATTGAAGGGAGAACCGGAGAGCGGTGCGACACAGGTAAAGGGCAAGGTCGCAGAACGGTTGGCTCTAGGTGCACTGGACTACGCCGTCCCGAAGCTCGCCTTCAACGCGCCCTACTTTCTCGGTGGCCTGACCGCCGCATTGATCGCCATTCTGCTGACGGGGCTCTATCTAGCCCAGTATTACAACCCCAACCCGGCGGGGGCGCACGACAGCGTACTCTATATCATAACACGTGCCCCATTCGGCGATTGGGCGCGAAGCCTGCACTACTGGGCGGCGGGAGCCGTCGTTGTGAGCGTCGCCGCTCACCTCGCGTACGTATTCTGGCGCCGCTCGTATAAGAGGCCCAGGGAGGTGACGTGGTGAGCGGGCGTGGCAATGGCGGGCTTGCTGTTTCTGCTCATCGTCACGGGCACCGCGCTCCGTTACGACCAGGAGGGCTTCGAGGCGCTGGCGCACTTCTTGGCAGGCGGCGAGCTGACCGGCGCGCTTGGCGCGTTCTTCACCGAGGGCTTCACACGAAGTACGCCGCTCCTGGCGCGAGTGTTCAGTCTGCACACGAGCCTGTTGCCGCTGACGCTCTTGGCTCTCATGGCCGTGCACTTCTGGCTCGTTCGACAGCACGGTATCCATGCCGATGCGTCGGAGACGATCGTCTTTCGCCGGCACGCCGTGCACCTCGCGGGCTCGGCCCTAATGGCATTCGCGTTCATCGGCATTCTGGCGGTCGTCTTTCCGGCAGGGCTAGGCTATCCCCCGGTAGCCGGGTACGAAGTGACCAAGCCGTTCTGGCTGGTGCTCTGGGTGTATGGACTCGAGAATCTGTTGGGCGCCTGGGGTATGGTCGTCGGGCCCGCCGTGCTGTTCGCGTTCCTGGTCGGCGTGCCGCTGCTGGACAGGCGGACAGATGACACGACGGGCGGGCACGGCTGGGTCGGTTGGGCCGGGCTGATTATCGCGGTGGCGGTCCTGCTCTCTGGCTCTATGGCGTCTTCAGCGCGCCGCAACAACACATTGGAATGTGATGCCCATCTCCGAGGAAGGACCGTCATGCGGACAGCAGACTCGACCTCGAGGCTCCGGATGTCCGGTATCGCACTCCTGACGGCATTAGCCGTTGCCTCGTCCGACGCGCTGGCGCATGAGAAGGCCGTGCTGAGATCTACGCAGTCTTCGGTTACGGCTGGTGGCGGTCTCCAGCTCAGCGGGGCCGATTTGTCCCAGGGCGTCCCCTACAGGCTCCAGCTGCTGGGCGCGTTGCGGGAGTACGAGTTGCAGCGCATCGACGGCGGCCCTGACTAGGGCGGTGAGCCAGAACACGCGGAGAGGTGCGGAGTGGGGAGCGATCGGACTCGTGATCGGCCTGGCGGCTGGCTTCGGAGTCATGTTGATCCGCCGCTCGTTAAAGCGAGACGAGTCGGAACCGCCACACAAGGGGAGGCAGATGCCTATAGGGGCACCGCTTGCCGACTGCCAAGTGTCGTAGCGGCAGCGGCCACCCGTTTAGCGGCGGCCGCTCGGGGCCAGTGTGGACGCGATCGTCCGGAGCTTGTTACTCGATTCGTTCCAGGCGGTCGAGCTCCTGCTCGTACTCGCTTAGCGAGAGCCGCCCCTCGACGAACTTCTGCTGAAGCTCCTCCAGCGCCGACTTCCGCTTCGCCTGCATGCGAACCGGCTCCGCTTCCTTGGCTTTGCGGCCGCGGAACGTCGCTGGAGTGACCAGTCGGTCCCGCGCGGCCGCCCGGTCGCCCAGCCGCTTGATTCGCGACTCCAGGTTGGACAGCCGACGATCGCTGTCGCTCTCCGTGGAATCGAGACGACTGCGGTGGCAAGGTTTGCACCCGCGCCGTCCCCAACCGCACAGTCGGCCCACTCCGTAGAAGATCACGCCAAACAGTATTAGAAAGCCGAATCCGAATTCCATCGTACTGCCTCCGTGCGCTAGGCGTTGCTCGTCGTTGCGCCCGGATTGATGTCCTCCATCTCCCGAATCGCTCGTTCCAGAATCTCGATCATCTTCTGCAGCTCCTCGGGGGTCTCCGCCCAGCGGATACCTCGCTCGAATGTAACCTGAGCGAGCCTCCGAAAGGAGCCCGTCAGGTCCTTCATCTCGCTGCGAAAGAAGCGATCGGTGAACTCGCTTACACGATCGAGGATGTCGTCCACCAGATCACCGTTCTCCTCCAGGAACTCGCGCCCCTCGTCGGTGATGCTGTATACCTTCTTGCCCTCCTGCTCCTCGCAAACCACGTACCCCTGGTCTTCCAGCATCTGCAGCGTGGGGTAGACCGAGCCTGCGCTGGCGGTATAGCAACCGCCCGACTCCTCCTCCAGCGCCCGCATGACCTCGTAACCGTGCATCGGCTTATCCGATAGCAGCTTCAAGATCATGTACTTCAGGTCGCCCCGATCGAAGACCTTGAAGCCGAGGCCCCGGCGACCGGTGCCGAACGAAAAGCCCATGGGTCCGCAAAAGGCTGCGAAACCGCCCATTCCAAAGTCTCGAGATCGTCTAGTCATCTGGAAATACTCCTCTGCCACTGGTGCCGGATATATCGTCCGACATATCGGACCGATATATCGATACAATATATCTAACGATATATCGAAAAATAGGCAAGGGATCTAACTTACATTTTTGTCAGCGTCTCGTCCGCGTCCTTGCCCCGCGGACGCGATCTAATACGCCGCTTCACCTGAAGAGCGTCAGAAGCCGTGGGCGCGGGCGCAG
>JBDHHL010000086.1:0-12101 GCA_039589375.1 Gemmatimonadota bacterium
TCGACGAACAGCACCTGTTCCCAAGTAAGACCACCGTCGGAGGTCTTGTAGACGCCCCGCTCGAGGCTGGGCGACCAGAGATTTCCGAGAGCCGCTACGTAGGCGACATCCGGGTCGGCCGGATCCACTCGAATGCGACCGATATGCCGCGTTTCATCCAGACCTAGATGGGTCCAGGTCGCGCCGGCATCGATAGACCGGTAGACACCGTTTCCCCACGAGGTGCTCTGGCGGTTGTTCTGCTCGCCGGTCCCAGCCCAGACCACGTTCGCATCCGATGGAGCGATGGCCAGATCCCCAAACGTGCTGACCGGTTTGTCGTCGAAAATCGGCAACCAGGTCGTCCCCTTGTTGGTGGACTTCCAGATGCCGCCGGACGCCGTCGCTACGTAGATCGTCGATGGATCGTCAGGTAACGCCTCGACGTCGTGGACACGTCCTCCGGTCACAGCCGGTCCGATCTCGCGAAAGCGCAGCTCCGCGATCTGGTCGGAGGAGACCGATTGGCTCTGGGCGCGCACCGCCGGTGGCACCAGCGTCGTGAGGACGGCTAGAACCAGGACGACGGACGTGCGATGGTAGTAGGACATTCGCGCTCGCCTCTCAGAAGGAATGTGAGGGTCTTCAACTGCCAGCGTGAGGTGCGGCGAGGCCACCTCGACCGCCAAGAAAGAAAAGGCAGCGAGTTGTGGCCCCCCATATCTCAGTTCGTGAACAAATCGAAAATGTTGCCGAGCGTGGAGCTGTCGGTCTTGTAGATCTCCGTGTACTTACACCGGTCACATGTCACCGAGGTGAACTTCTTGTGTTGTACGTCGAAGATCTTGCTCCAGAAGCCACCTGCCGTGCTGATGGTGCCGATTTCGCAACTGGAGTTCGAGCACTTCGCGCACTTGAAGTTGAATTGAGTCGACTCGTACGAACGCATCATCTCTCTCCTGCGCAATTCGCCCTGCGAACCCGATACCCACTACCGAAACGGCTCTCCCAAGCCGCAGCGGCCCAGCTAGCCGCCGATCTGGCCGACTAGCAGGCGACAGGCGGTGGGCTCACGAGTGTTTGGACTGCTCGGAGCTATTAGTATGCGTGCCCTTTCCGCGGCCAGCAAGGCACGAAATGATCAATAGAGCGGCGCGGGTATTCGCGCCCCACAATCACTTTCGGGCCTCTCGCCTAGCGGCACTCCGTTCGTTAAGTTGCCCACAGCCCTCAACCTGGCTGACCCTACGAAGTACTGTTCAGTTGCCGCATCGCCTCGGGGCAAGAGCGCCAGCGAGACTCTTGTCCGCCACGTACTAGCACGAGTCAGCCTCGAAATCATGTCGGCCTGTGAGCGGGAGTCGACCGATGCTGAGACGGACACCGTTCCACTCGAGAACAAGTCCACTGTGTCAAGCTCAGAACTGGCGGCGTTGGGCCGGATACGTCGCGGCGAGCTCATACGAACTCACCCACGAGCACGAGTACTACGCGATCCGCAGCGCCGCGGCGTTGCTCGACGTCTCACCACTCTACAAGTACCTGGTCCGGGGCTCCGATGCTGAGGCGTTCCTGAATCGCGTCCTCACCCGCGATGTCGAGGGTTGTGAAGAAGGCCAGGTGATGTACGGGCCGTGGTGCGACGAGAAAGGAAAGGTCCTTGACGACGGTACGTTGCAGCGCTTGGGGCCAGACAGTTATCGGCTGACGTCCGGCGAGCCGAACCTCCGCTGGCTCAGCGACATCGCGATCGGTCTGAGGGTGACGATCGAGGATGACTCCGACCGCACCGCCGCTGTGGCGCTGCAAGGTCCGACCTCGCGCGAGATACTGAAGAGCGCGTGCGACGCCGACCTGGACTCGCTGAAGTACTTCCGCCTGACCTTCGCGAACATCGGCGACATTCCGGTGACGATAACACGCACCGGCTACACAGGCGATCTGGGCTACGAGATCTGGGTCGAGGCGCAGCACGCGATCGGTCTTTGGGACCTGCTGATGGAGGCGGGGAAGCCTTACGGCATCACCCCGACCGGGATACTCGCACTGGACATGGCTCGCATCGAGGCGGGGCTGCTGCTGATCGACGTCGATTACATACCAGCCAACAGAGCGCTCGTCGAATCGCGCAAGTCGTCGCCTTTCGAGCTGGGCCTGGGCTGGGCGGTGCGCCTGGAGAAGAACTTCGTTGGCCGTAGGTCGTTGCTCGAGGAGTGGCGCCGCGGTCCCGAGTGGGATGTCAAGGGCCTCGAGCTGACGTGGGAATCGCTCGAGAAGGCCTACGGCGAGTTCGGTCTGCCGCCGCAGCTGCCGGCCACAGCCTGGCGAGCCAGCGTGCCGGTTTACGCGGCCGGCAAGCAGGTGGGATACGCCACCAGCGGATGCTGGTCGCCGATTCTGAAGAAGTACATAGCGCTGGCTCACCTGAAGTCGGCCTACGCGAAGCGCGGCACGCGAGTGGAGATGGAGGTCACGGCAGAGCATCAGCGAAAGAGAGCGGCTGCCAGAGTTGTGGACACTCCGTTCTTCAACCCGGAAAGAAAACGGGCCTGAAGATGAACAAGACACAGAAATACGATGCCGTGATCATCGGTGGCGGGCACAACGGGCTCGTCAACGCGGCCTACCTGGCGCGTGCCGGGAAGCGGGTCCTGGTGCTGGAGCGACGTCCGCGGCTGGGTGGCTCGGCGGTAACCGAAGAGGTGTTTCCCGGCTACAAGTTCTCGGTCCTGTCCTACGTCGTCAGCCTACTGCGCCCCGAGATCGTCCGCGAGCTCGATCTTGCCGGCCACGGCCTGGAGATCTTGCCGCTGGAGAGCACGTTCACTCCCATGCCGGACGGCGACTACCTGGTCCGATGGGCCGATCATGACCAGACGCGACGGGAACTCTACCGCCACTCGCCGCGCGACGCCGAAGCGTACGACGACTTCGGTAAGTTGATGTACCACCTGGCCTTCGCGCTCAAACCTGTCATAGGCATGGTCCCGCCCGATCCTACTTCGCTCAGCCCGAAGGACCTGCGGGCGCTTCTCAAGCTCGGCAAGCATTTCCAGGATCTCGGCGCGGAGCAGTTCTACGCGATCTGCAAGCTGATGACGATGGCCTCCGCCGACTATCTAGACGAGTGGTTCGAGACGGAGCCGCTCAAGGCGACGATGTCGGCCAGCGGGATCATCGGGACTTTCCTAGGCCCACGCTCGCCCGGTACAGCCTACGTCCTGCTGCACCACTACATGGGCGAGATCGACGGTGCATTCCGGGCCTGGGGCTTCGCAAAAGGTGGAACTGGAGCGGTCAGCGAGGCGATCGCGGCAGCCGCTCGCCGCTTCGGTGCCGAGATCCGCACCGAGGCGAGCGTGGCGCAGGTGATAGTCAAGAACGGCCGGGCGGTAGGCGTCGCTCTCGAAGACGGTGAGGAGATCTACGCGCGGGTTGTCGTCACCTCTGTCGATCCAAAGCTGACCTTCCTGAGATTGATCGAGCCCGGACATCTGCCGACCGACTTTCTGGAGGCGATACGCCGCTTCAGGATCCGCGGATCGTCCGGCAAGGTGAACCTCGCGCTCGGCGAGCTGCCGAACTTCACCAGTCTGCCGGGTGACGGCCCACACCTGCGGGGCGCGATCTCGATCAGCCCGAGCGTGAAATACCTAGAGCGGGCCTACGATGACGCGAAGTACGGAGAATTCTCTCGGCACCCGTACATGGACATCATCCTCCCCTCTATGATCGACCCCGCTATGGCACCGCCGGGCAAGCACGTGATGTCGATCTTCGTTCAGTACGCGCCGTTCGAGCTGAACGGCGGTTGGAGCGACGAGAAGCGCGAGGCGTTCGGCGATGCGGTCGTCAATACGCTGACTGAGTTCGCGCCGAACCTGAAAGACGCGATCATCCACCGGCAGGTACTTACGCCGTGGGAAATTCAGGAGGAATACGGGCTGACCCAAGGCAACATCTTCCAGGGCGAGCTGTCGCTGTTCCAACTCTTTTTCCTCCGCCCGGCGGCGCAGTGGGCGGACTATCGCACGCCGTTGAAGAACCTGTACCAGTGTGGTTCGGGCACGCATCCCGGTGGAGGGATCGCCGGCACATCGGGTCGCCTGGCCGCCCTGAACATACTGAAGGACTGGTAACGATGAACGACGCCTACGACGTCATCGTCATCGGTGCCGGGCACAACGGCCTGGTCACATCGGCGTATCTGGCGAAGGCCGGGCTTCGGGTGCTGGTGCTCGAACGCCGGGAGCTGGTCGGTGGAGCGGCGGTGACGGAGGAAGTGTTCTCCGGCTTCAAGTTCGAGACGGGCGCACACCGCGTAACTGGGCTACATCCCGTCCTCGCGCGTGATCTGAGGTCCGCCGTTGACAAGGCCGAAGGCAGCGGTCTTTCCCAGACCTACGGCAAGCTGGAATTTGTGCCCTGCGACCCGACCGTCTTCGCTCCCCTGCCCGACGGCGATCACCTCATGCTGTGGCGCCATCCGGAGCGTTCCAAGAATGCCGTGAGTCGGTTCTCGAAGGCCGACGCGGAAAAGTGGAACGAGTTTTCCGCCCTCGTCTCCAAGGCTGCGGGATTGCTGGGTTCGCTGCAGGAAAGTGCCCCGCCCGATGTCCTTTCTCGCAAGACCGCTGACCTCTGGGAGTTGTTGCAACTCGGTCGCGAATTCCGTCGGCTGGGCAAGCGGGATATGACGGAAGTCATGCGAGTGCTGCCGATGACGGTACGTGAGCTGCTGGACGAGTGGTTCGAGACCGACGCTCTCAAGGGCACGCTCGGAGCAGCAGGCATCACCGGCCTGTTTCAGGGCCCGATGGGCGCCGGTACGGCGCTCATGTTCCTGCACCAGCACGTCGGCGCCGCGACCGGCGTCTTCAGGGGCGTCGGCGTCCTACGTGGAGGGATAGGAAACCTCAGCCGCGCGCTGGAGGCCTTCGCTCTGGAGCACGGCGCGGAGATCCGAAAGCAGGCCTGGGCGGATCGCATCCTGGTGGAGGATGACCGTGCCGTCGGCGTGGCGCTAGCGAACGGAGAGGAACTCATGGCGCGGCGAGTCGTGTCCGCCGTAGACCCGAAGCGCACGTTCCTCGAACTGGTCGACCCCGTCCACCTCGACCCAAGCTTCCTGCGCGCGGTTCGCAACATCAAGTTCAAGGGCATCTGCGCAAAGGTGAACTTGGCGTTGAGCGAACTTCCCAACTTCAGCTGCCTGCCCGGCGACGGCGAGCACCTCCGCGGCCTGATTTCCATCAGCCCGAGTTTGCGTTACCTGG
Organism: Gemmatimonadota bacterium; assembly: GCA_039589375.1. GTDB lineage: Bacteria > Gemmatimonadota > Gemmatimonadetes > Palauibacterales > KS3-K002 > JASFMO01. The sequence goes on from JBDHHL010000086.1 coordinate 5,256, forward strand.
AACGTGCCTTCGATGAAGCGAAGTACGGAAGGTACTCAGCCGAGCCGTATCTGGAGGCCGTCATTCCGTCGCTTCACGATCCAGGCATGGCGCCGCCCGACAAGCACGTGATGTCGGTCTTCGTCCAATACGCGCCCTACCATCTGGCCGATGGCGGCTGGGACGATACCAAACGGGAAGATCTGGGAGACGTCGTGACCAGGACGTTAGCGTCTTACGCGCCGAACCTCGAGTCGGCGATCCTTCACCGGCAGGTCCTGACGTCGCTCGACCTGGAATCGATGTTCGGCCTGACCGAAGGGAACATCTATCACGGCGAGATGACGCTGGACCAGCTGTTCTTCCTGCGCCCGGTGCCCGGCTGGTCTCGCTATCGAGCGCCGGTGGAGAACCTGTACCTGTGCAGCGCCGGAGCCCATCCGGGCGGTGGCGTGACGGGCGCGCCAGGCTTCAACGCGGCCCGGGAGATTCTGAAGGACGTGCGGGATTCGTAGCGGGCTAGATCGATACCGCCATCTCGTACTGCTGCACGTAGACGTCGAAACCTATGCGCGCGAGCAATGCGCTCATCGCTTCGTCGTCTCGCTGAACGTTGACGACCTTGATAGTCGGCGTGTCGGCCCCAAGACTCTCCACCAAGGATTCCAATAGCCGCGTCGCCACACCCTGCCTTCTATACTGTGTGTCCACGACCAGGGTCGTGATCCAACGCAGCGCCGGGTAGTAGGCCAGCGCGCCGATCAGGCTCCCCTGGTAGCTGGCCCCGTAGGTCAGTAGCTGATCAGGTATCCTCCTCATTGAGGGGAAGCTGTTCTCCCAGGAGGGTTGCCAGTCGAGGAAGTACTCCAGCGGGCTCAGCTGGTCTCTGTCTATCGGGTGGATGTCGATTGGCAGTTGTACGTCTTTGTCGAACGTTGCTCGGCCCAGCGCCAGTTTATAACAGTCGAACTCGCGCACCATCTCGAACCCGATCTTCCGGTAGGATCGGATCGCGGGGCCGTTGTCCTGGAGCACCTCGAGCACGAACCGCTTGCGACCGCACTCCCTCAGTCGGTCTATCGCCAGATTGAGCATCTCCCCCGCGATCGCCTTCCCTCGATACGGCTTGCTGATGCCCGTCGCGATATCAAACGCGGCGGGAAGGCCATTCCACTGGCCGACGCCGACCAGGGTGAAGCCGACCATTCGCTCGCCGTCGAAAGCGCCGACACAATGTGTGAAGTCGATGCCGTTCTTGATAGCTCGGTTGTGGAAGCTCTCCTCCGACATGTAGCTCATGTCTAGGGGGTAGTCGGAGAACGCCTCGACAAAGGTGCGATAGACCGCGGAGAATGACTGCTCGACCAAGAACTCGTAACGCATCGGCTTCAGGTCACAGGTCACGCATCTTCGACGAAGACGGCCCTCACGGGGCCAGACAGGACGCTGGCCATGTGCTTGTGCTCTTCGCCCGATGGGATGAACACCCCATCACCGGGCGCGAACAGGACGGTCTCACTCTCGAACTTGATCTCGAAGTAGCCCTCGAGAATGAAACCGCAGTGGCCTCTTTCGCACCAATGAGGCTCCATCTCCTCGGTGTACTCCACCAGCCGCAGCTGCCGCCCCTCATGTTGAATCGCCCGCGAGCGAACGCCCTTCATCGGCTTCTCCCAATCGAGCGCCTCGAAATCGACTCTGTACTGCATGACCGGCCTTTCTCTGAGAGTGCGATGAAACCTCACCCCGCGTTGACACGACACTCATCGCCGTGCGATACGGCACTTTACGTGCCAAACTAGGCTACCCACGCACGCCGAGCTACATGTTTGACCCCGTCGCCGGCGCGCCGCTAACTTGCGGCGACGCTCGACTGCAATCCCGACGTAAGGCTGGTACGCATGGCGTATAGACCGATCGAGGACTACGGCATCATCGGCAACATGCACAGCGCGGCCCTTGTGGGAATCGATGGGTCGATCGACTGGTACTGTCATCCACACTTCGACTCTCCCAGCGTGTTCGCAGCCATCCTCGACGACGGTAAGGGCGGGCGATTCCGGATCTCGCCGGCCCAGAGCACGGTAAACCACAAGCAGTTCTACTGGCCAGACACCAACGTTCTGGTCACGCGTTTCCTCTCGCACGATGGGGTCGGCCAGGTCGTCGACTACATGCCGGTCGGCGTCGCAGAGGACGCGCCCGGCGCCCACTGGCTGATCCGGCGGGTGCAGGTCGTTCGCGGAACGATGAGCTTCCGCCTGGAATGTGAGCCCGCCTTCAACTACGCGCGCGACAAGCACGAGACCTCGATCAGTCCTGAAGGGGCCTGCTTCCATGCACCTGGCATGAGCATCGGACTCGTAACCGAAATCCCGCTGCAAAGGAAGGATGAGGGCGTGGCCTCAGAGTTCACTCTGCAACGCGGTCAGACGGCCGTCTTCGTCCTACGGGAGATTTCACCGACGGGTGGCTGCGGGCTAGCACTTGAACAGGCGCAAGAGTTCGAGCTCTTCAGCAATACTGTGGGCTGGTGGCGGCACTGGTTGGATCAGTGCACCTATACCGGCCGCTGGCGCGAGGCGGTACACCGCTCCGCGCTCGCGCTCAAGCTCATGACGTTCGAGCCGACCGGCGCGATCGTCGCATCACCGACATGTAGCCTACCCGAGGCGCTCGGCGGTCAGCGCAACTGGGACTACCGGTACACGTGGGTGCGCGACGCGGCGTTCACGCTCTACGCTTTCATCCGGATCGGCTTCACCGAGGAAGCCGCGCGCTTCGGCCAGTACCTACGCGAGCGCATCCGCGAGCCCGAACCCGACGGCTCGCTCCAGATCATGTACGGAATCGACGGGCGCCACGAACTGACCGAGGAGACGCTGGACCACCTGGAAGGCTACAAGGGATCGCGCCCGGTGCGAATCGGGAACGGTGCCTACGATCAGCTACAGCTCGACATCTACGGTGAGCTGATGGATTCCGCATACCTCTTCGACAAATACGGCGCGCAGGTCGCTCACGACGGTTGGATGTGGCTACGACGGATGGTCGATTGGGTTTGCGACAACTGGCAGCGTACGGACGAAGGTATCTGGGAAGTGCGTGGCCCACGACAACACTTCGTCTACTCGAAGTTGATGTGCTGGGTCGCGCTCGATCGTGGAATTCGCCTGGCGAACAAGCGCTCGCTACCGGCGGACAGGAATCGCTGGCTGTCGGTTCGCGACCAGATCTACGAGGAGATCCACGAGAAAGGGTGGAATGACGAGCGCCAGGCGTTCGTGCAACATTACGGCAGCGACTCGCTGGACGCTTCCAACCTGATCATGCCTCTGGTGTTCTTCATCTCGCCTTACGACCCGCGAATGCTCAGAACGGTCGACGCCATTATGACGTCGCCGGACGAGGGCGGACTGGTAGAGAACAACCTGGTCTACCGGTACAACGTTTACGAAACCGACGACGGGTTGGAGGGCGAGGAAGGGTCGTTCAACATGTGCACGTTCTGGCTGGTCGAGGCGCTGGCGCGTGCCGGCAGAAGAGATCCGCAGCGGCTAGGCAAGGCGCGGCTGATGTTCGAGGAGATGCTCGACTACGCGAACCATCTTGGGCTCTACGCCGAGGAGACGGGGCCCACGGGCGAGGCGTTGGGCAACTTCCCGCAGGCGTTCACTCACCTGAGCCTGATCAGTGCCGCGTTCAACCTCGACCGGGCGTTAGGAAAGCATGATTGATGTCGCGGGCGCGGGCGAGGAGATGACGAGGACGACGGGGAGAGAACTCTCCATCCCCATCGCCATCGTCATCCTCATCGCCATCGATTCACGCGACTGTGACTTCTTTGTTCAGGAAGACGTCCTGGATCGCGTGGAATAGCTCGACACCCTCATTCATGGGACGCTGAAACGTCTTCCGTCCCGAGATCAACCCCATGCCGCCGCCGCGCTTGTTGATGACGGCCGTCTTCACCGCCTCGGCCAGGTCGCCCTTCCCCGTGGAAGCGCCGCCAGAGTTGATCATGCCCACACGGCCCATGTAGCAATTGGCCACCTGCCAGCGAACCAGGTCGACGGGGTTGTCGGTCACCAGCTTCTCGTAGACCAGCTTGTGCGTCTTCGCGAAGTTGATGGCTGTGAATCCGCCGTTCTGGGTCGGCAGCTTCTGCTTGACGATGTCCGCCTCGATCGTCACGCCCAGATGGTTCGCCTGGCCTGTCGTGTCGGCCGACGAGTGGTGATCCACGCCATCCTTCTTGAACGCCGAGTTGCGGAGATAGCACCACAGGAACGTGGCCATCCCCATCTCGTGGGCCATCGCGAACGCCTCCGAGATCTCGACCAGCTCGCGGCGCGCATCGTCCGAGCCCCAGTAGATCGTGGCGCCGACCGCCGCCGCGCCCAGATCCCAGGCCTGCTCCACGCTGGCGAACAGCACCTGCTCGTAGCTGTTCGGATACGTGAGCAGCTCGTTGTGGTTGATCTTGACCAGGAACGGGATCTTGTGCGCGTACCTGCGGGAGACCGAACCCAGTACGCCCAGCGTCGAGGCGACTCCGTTACAGCCACCCTCGATCGCCAACTCCACGATCTTCTCCGGGTCGAAGTAGATGGGGTTCGGCGCGAAAGACGCGGCGCCGGTATGCTCGATCCCCTGGTCGACTGGCAAGATCGACAGGTAGCCGGTTCCCGCCAGGCGCCCGCTGCTGAAGAAGCGTTGCAGATTGATCAGGACTTGCGGGTTGCGGTCCGAGCCCGCCCAGACCCGGTCGACGTAATCAGGGCCCGGCAGGTTGAGCATGTCCTTCGGAATACCGGCGCACGTGTGGGCGAGTATCGGCTCCGCCTCCTCACCCAACAGCTCCTGAATCCCAGCCAAAGTACTCACCGTCGCGACGTTCATATCTCCCTACCTCCCTCAAGAAGTCCGCTGTGCTCCGTGCGATTTGGGCCAGTATGGTTCAAGCAGGGCCCGGGTCTCACCCCTCGGCAAGGGCCGCGGCAGCCGCCCGGTCCACGTACCAATAGAGCTCGCCCCTCGTGGGCCGGACAAGCTGCGCCGGATAGAGAGGATCCCGGCCTTCACTCTCGACTACAGTCTTCAGCCTCTCTGCCTTCTCTGCCCCACTCACCAAGAACAGTATACATGCAGCGTTGTTGAAAACAGGGCAAGTCAAAGTGATGCGGTGGGTTCCCAATCTCTCGATCCACGGAGCAACGACGAGCCGTCGGGCCTCATTCAGGGCCCAACTGCCGGGAAAGAGCGATGCCGTATGCCCATCGGCGCCCAACCCGAGAAACGCCAGGTCGAAGCGCGGGATACCGGCCGCCGGCAGCTGGAAGAAGCTCCGCAGACTCTCCTCATACGCGGCCGCCGCTCGGGCCGGCTCCTCGAGCTCACCCTGAATTCGATGGACGTTCTCCGCCGGAACCGTGGTCTTCGAAAAGAGGATCTCCCCAGCAACGCCGAAGTTGCTGTCGGGGTGGTCCGGCGGAACGGTGCGCTCATCGCCCCAGAAGAAATGGACGAACTCCCAGGGAAACTCGGTCCGGTAGGGCTCACCGGCGAGGAACACGAAAAGACGTTTCGGGGTGGAACCTCCGGAGAGGGCTACGGAGAAGGGCACGCCGGAATCGGACTTGGCAACGGCGCGCCGCAGGAACTCGTCCGCTGCAGCACTGGCCACGGCCTCCGCATCCTCGAAGACCCGAATCACCCGTGAACTGTCCGCCATAGGTCGGAAGCGTCAGGGTGCCTCGAGCAACGAGGCGTAGCGTGCCGCTCCCAGCAGCGCGGCTCCAGCGCGGACAATGACTCGCACGGGAATCGCTTCCAGCAGGGGCCGCATCCGGCCCTTGTCCAGAAACGCATCCATGAAAGCGGATTCCCCCAGCTTGTCCACGATCCTGGGCGCTATACCGCCCCCGAGGTAGACGCCGCCGGTCGCCATGACCTTGAGGGCCAGGTTGCCCGCCTCCGCTCCGTAGAATCCGACGAACAAGTCCAGCGCTTCAACGCAGAGCGGGCATTGGCCGGCCATGGCCGAGGCCGTGATAGTTGCGGGATCGATCTTGCGCAACTCTTCGACGTGGTTCGGCGCCGAGTCGGCGTGACGTAACTCTATCAGGAAGTCATGGAGATTGACGAACCCGGGACCCGACACCACGCGTTCCCAGCTCACATGCCCGCCGAAGCGCTCTGTGAGGAACTCGAGCAACTCGACCTGCAGCTCGCCTCTGGGGGCGAAGCTCGAGTGCCCGCCCTCACAGGCGAAGGGCCGGTGAGTCAAGCCGTCCCAATAGATGCCGGCCTGGCCGAGGCCGGTACCGGCAGAGATGAGCGCGGCGTTCCCACGCGCATCTGCGTCACCCTCGTTCAGAGACACGAAGCTCTCAGGCCCCAAAGCCGCTATTCCCCAGGCCTGCGCCTCGAGATCGTTTATCACCGCTACCCGCGCCGCGCCCGCCGCCCGAGCGAGCTTTGCTGCCTCGACGACCCAAGGCAGGTTCGTGATCTCCGCCCTGCCCTCGCTCACCGGGCCCGGCACGCCGAAACACGCCGTGCGGCACATCAGCCCGTGGGTCATTATGAACTCGGCGACGATCTCCTCGAGGCTCTCGTAGTCTCGACTCGGATAGACCTGGGCGGCCTCAGCCTGGAATCGCCCACCCTCGGCCGAAAAAATGGTCAGCCGCGCGTTGGTACCGCCGATGTCACCGGCCAGAACCCTCATCACAGTCGCCTCCAGCTTCGCCCGTCACGCCGCAACAGTTCGCCCGCGGCCTTCGGCCCCCAAGAGCCGGCAGCGTAGTTCGGGAAGTCGCGCGGAGGCAGCGCGCTCCACACGTCGAGAATGGGTTCCACCAC
>JBDHHL010000087.1:0-12100 GCA_039589375.1 Gemmatimonadota bacterium
AGATCGCCGAGTCGGCGCGGTCGTAGATGACCCGCGACGGACGCTGCGATGCGCCGTGCTCTAGGAAGTAGATACCCAGGCGGTCTCCGCGTCGCAGGATATGCGACGTGTCGACGCCCAACGCACGCAGCCTGTCGGCGGCCGCTTGCCCCAGGTCGTGGTCCGGCAGGACCGTCACGTAGCGGGAGGGCAGCCCCCACTGGGCCAACGAGGCGGCGACGTTGGCTTCGGCGCCACCGTAGGTGACATCGAAGTTCGCCGCTTGACGGAACCGGCTGCCCGCCGGCGGCGACAACCGCAGCATGATCTCGCCGAAGGTGACGACGCCCTTGTCGCTCCCTGCAACCGGCTCAGCAACACGAGGAAGCGGGCGATCTGACTCGCTTGCACGTTCAGCTGGTATCGCTTCCAGCCAGCGCCTGGCATCCTCACGCATGCGGTCGCCGTCATCTGTGTGACGAGCGAGGGCCGAGCCACAGAAGATCCCCTCGGGATCCTGCCGTGACAGACGTCCCACATTCTCGAGCGTCACGCCGCCGGTGTAGACGATCCGCACGCCTGGATAGACGGCACGCCACGCCCTCACGGTCGCGCTCACCGCGCCCTCATCCGCCATGGCGGGAAACACCTTGTAGACCCACTGCCAAGGCCTTCGCTCGCGCAGCTCCTCCAGCGAGCACTCATACAGCTCGGCCTTCTGGACTAGCTGCTTGCCGCAGTCGGCCAGGCCGCCGGGCACGCACATCACGTCGGCCGCGACGCAGGTCTCGACTACACCGGGCACGTAGTCCGCCGAGACGACGCCCGCCACGCCCGCGGACAACGCGTCCTCGGCTTGAGCCCGGGTGAGCACGGTCCCTGCCAGCAACAGCGCGTCCCGATGCTTCCGCAGTACCGCTTCGATCCCCGGCAGGGCGTGCTCGCTGCGGAACGCGATCTCCAGCACGACGCCGAAGGGTGCGAGCGTCTCATAGGCCGCAACGCAATCCTCGGGGCTCTTGGGATTGAGTAGCGCGATCAAGCGGCCTCGCTCCAGCGTCCGCCAAAGGGCCTCGGACTTGTTCACGGTTCGTCTCCCACGTCGATCCAGCGCGAGATCATAGTCGCTTGATGTTCATGCCGCCGCTCACCTCGAATACACCACCGGTGGAGTAGCCAAAGTCACCCCGGGCCAGCGCCGTCACTGCGCGACCCACGTCCTCCGGTTGACCCCAGCGTTTCTGCGGAACGGCGCCCCCGGCGATCAGCGCAACGTATTTTCCCTTGACCGGAGCGGTCATGTCGGTGGCGATCAACCCCGGCCGTACCTCGTACACGGCGATCCCGTGCGGCGCCAGGCGGTGGGCGCAGACGCGCGCCAACTGGCTTAGGCCGGCCTTCGACACACCGTACTCCGCCCGTGTCGGTGAGGACGTATCCGCCGAGATAGACGTAATGAACACGATCGCCGGACGGATGGCGCGATCCCGATCGACCTGTTCGACCAGCTGTCGTGCCACGCGCTGCGTCAGGAAGAACGCCCCGCGCAGATTGACGGCAACGACGCGGTCGAAGTTCTCGGGTGTGGTCTCGAGGTAGTCGAGCCGTTCGCGTGGGCCGATGCCCGCGTTGTTCACCAGCAGGTCAACCCGACCGAAGCGGTCCAGAGCCGAAGCCAGCAGGCTCTCGTGTGCCGCCAAGTCGGCAATGTCGGCCGGCGCGGGGAGAAACGCGGCGCCCGCCTCCTCGCAGAGCGCCTGCGTCGCGGCCAGTCCACGGGCCCGGTCGTCGGGGTCGTACGCTGTGGCGTTGCCTACTATATCATAGCCCTCTCGGGCCAAAGCGATGGCGATGGCGCGACCGATGCCACGGCTGGCGCCCGTCACCAGTGCGCAAGGTCTTTCCGACACCGTTGCACTCCCTTCCGGTCTGCTCTCAATACTCTGCGCTCTATGCGATGACGTTCCCGTCGCGATACTCCCGCCACACCTGCTCGAACCATCCTTCGTCCTGCGGAAGCGGGCGCACCGGGACCCAGCGTACGTTCACCCGGTCCTCGGCATCGAGCCAGACCTCGAGGATCTCGCGGTCGACGGGAAGACCGGGCTCGTTTCGCTTGAAGCGCCAGGCTTCTTCCAGACCGGCGCACGGCAACTGGCCCGCCGGGTCCAGCACCAACGCGGAACCCCGCGAGCCGCCGCCGGCCTCCAGGTATGCCTGGATCGCTTCCAGGTAGACCACGTGTGTTAGGCAGAGGTCAGCGGCACGAAACGCTACGGGCAGCGCTGTCACGTCGCTCACACGCAGGTCGCGCGGCAGGCGCTCGAGCAGCCCGCGTGCCGAGCGCACGGCTTCGCTTACGCCGGACGGGTCGCGCACATGCGCGGCGCTGCGAGACATGCGGGCCTGAATCTCACCGACAACCTGCGCCGGCGTGAGCCGGGTCGCCTGCTCGGGCGCGCCGCACGCCCGCTCGCAGAAGGCCACCGTCGCCTCCACCTGATTTGCCACCGCCGCGGCGAACTCGCCTGCCGGGATGGCTTCGTCCGCATAGTGATTCGCGATGTAGAGCGCGGCGCGGATGCCGCCCACCTGCCCCGCGTTCAGCGCCGCGCCTCCCGGACGCCTGACGCCGTGGGTGCCGCACACCTCGCCCACCGGGAACAAGTGCTCGAGATTCGACTCCCACCACAGGTTGGCGCGAAGGCCTCCGTTGTTGTGCTGAGCGCAGACCGCGATCGGCAGCCGCTCGTTGGCCAGATCGATGCCGTGGTCGCGGAACAGCCGGACCGCCGGCTCGTTCATGGCCATTAGCCGCGCGATCGGCGTCTTCACGAGCGCGCCCGAACGATCCAGGTAGTCGCGCGCCTCGTGGCCCAACGACTCCGGTCCGAACGGTGCAAGCCCGTCCCCGCCCTGCGGCTCCCTGGTGAAGTCGAGGAACACCTTGCAACCGGCCTGGCTCTCGCGGTAGACGAGGACATCGATCAGCGAGGATCCATAGTCGGCCACCTTGTCGCAATCGAACGGCCACTCGTAGCCCTTGCGGAAGATGGCCCCGGCCAGCGTCTCCATGTCCGGAAAGTGCGCGTTCAGAAACTCGCGCTCGTCGCTGCCGTCCGCAGCGGCCGAGATGTAGCGCGGGATGACCTGCTGATAGCTGCCGGACAGGTTCCAGCGGAATCCCACCGAGGCGATACCGAACTGCGACTCCGCTAGGTTGTGCGCCACGGCACCGGCCCGTAGCGCCAGGCCCGTGGATCCCAGCTGGCTCTGCGGGTAGACCGAGTCACGGTACATACCGCCTGGCCCGCCCGTGGCGAGAATCACGTTCCGGGCGTTGAAGACGACGAGGCCGTACTTCCCATCGCCCAGTTGGTTCTTTTCGAGTGCGATCGCGCCACAGACAGCGGAGCGTTCGTCGCCGTCGGCCAGAGGACGCGTCAGTAGTGCGACCACCTGGTGGCCGTCGAAAACGCTGACGCCGGCTCGCCGCAGCGCCGCGCCCAGGTGCTCGCACATGAGCTTCGATGTCAGCGGACCCGCCGAAGTGGCCCGGCTGCGCGGATCGTTGTCGGTGCGGTAGCCCGGATAGCCGCCGTAGCGATCGTGGGGGAACGGCACACCGAGATCGACCAGATTGCAGAACGCGTGCGGCGAGCCGAACGCCTCGCAGAGAGCGATATCGCCGTGCATGCAGCCACCAGCCCATAGGTCCTGCGCCAGCTGCCGCGCTGAATCCGCTCCACCTGCTAGCGCGAGCTTGTAGTAGGTCTGCTTGTCCGAGCCCGCGTTGTACGACGTTCCCGCGTTCCACTTCTCCGTCACTATCGCGATGTCGCTCACGCCTCTGCGCATCAACTGCAACGCGGCGTTGCGCGCGGCCGCGCCGCTTCCCACGACCAGCGTATTGAGCGAGTGGACCGGCAGCTCGAATCCCGCAAACGTCCAGGCGGTAGCTTGATCGCTCAGCCTCGGCCTCCCTTCAACTTGCGGTCCACGGGCCTAGGCAGATGGTACAGATCGCCGTCACGCACGACGCAACCGGAACGCTGGCCGTCGCGCATCAGCTCGCTGCAACCCGAGCAACCGACGCAACTCTTGCGCGGATCGAGCGCCCCGCGCTCCGCCAGGTCGCGCGCAAAGTCCGGATAGGCGAAGGCCATGCGGCCGAGGCCGACGATCGAGACGCTGCCCTCACGAACGGCTCCCGCTCCTACATGAGGAAAGAAGTGCCTCAGCCAACTGTACCCGGTTCCGACGAGCGGCACGTCGGGCACAGCCTTTTGCAGTTCGCTCGTGAGACCGAGATGGCGAGCGATGCCCACCAGCGGGTGCTCAGGCGCCGAGGGCGACCCGGGCACCGCACGGTTGAACGGCCGCCCGAGGTGCGGCCTACAGTACGGAACGCCAAGGCTGATGTTCGCGATTGGGCAGCCCAAGTCCCGCAATCGCTCGAGCACGGCCAGCGGTTCCGTCAGGTCGGGCTTGTCCGGATCGTCACGCGCGACCCCGAAGCCGTAGGGATACGGCAGCCCATCGAAGACGTTGATTCGAGCAGTCGCGAACATGCCCGGTACTTCGGATCGGACTCGCTGCACCGTCTCGAGCAAGAAGCGCGCTCTGTTCTCCAGCGAACCTCCGTATCGACCATCGCGAGTGAAAGCGGCCAGAAGCTCCGAGCCCAGGTACCCATGACACGACTTCACATCGACCCCGTCGAAGCCGGCCGACGCCGCCAGCCGCGCTGCATCGACGAAGGCGTCCTGCAGCCGATCCAGTTCCCCGTCGCTGACCAACGGATACGACGCGTCGATGTCGACCATCGCGTCCAACATATGGTGGTGATGGGCGATCAGAGGACGGCGCGTTCCGTCGGGCTTCGACCAGCGACCGGAGTGAGTGAGCTGCAGGATGAGCAGCGGGTTCTGACCTGGGCCCAGGCTGTCGTTGGCCGCGCGTCGCGTTTCGGACACGAGCCGCTCGAATTCGCCGACATTCGCTTCGTGCAAGTGGAACTGCCGCGGATTCGAGCGACCCTCCTCCACCACGGCGGTCGCCTCGAACCAGATCAAGCCGGCGCCGCCGGCGCCGTAGCGACGGTAGCGCCTGACCGCAAGCTCATCGGGTGAGCCATCGGACGCCGCATCGAAGGCTTCCATCGGATGTACGGCCAGCCGATTGGGCAGGTCTTGATCGCCGATACGTATTGGCGTGAGAAGCGGAGTCGGGTCGTCGTTCCAAGAGATGGCCAGCTCGAGCGCCGCAATATCCCGCTGCAGCTCCATCGCTTCGCGGTAACGAAATCGTCGGTGGCTTTCGCGGGTGATGCTCGTCACACGGGCTCCGTTTCGATCTCCCTAACCAGACTCTTGAGGTTTTTGAGCCCCGCACGAGTGCGATCCTCGCACAACGTCGGCCATTCCTTTCGATCTGTCACGGACAACTCGCCCGCTACCATGCGCTGGCGACCTCTCGCAGCCGCATCGACGATCTGCCTCAGCTCGAGCGCCGTCACATCCGGAAAACGCGCCAGGAAACTCTCATCGTAGAACGGCGTCTTGAAACTCCCCCCATGGTCTTCGAGGGAAAGGTTGATCGGCCGGTCGAGCGCCGCGAGTCGTTGCAGAATGGTCCGCAGATCGATGACTCCCTCACAGACCGTCGTCGGGAAAGAGAGCAGGCCCTTTCCCGCCAGCGCCATCCCGCCGTCCTTCACGTGCGTCGCGACGACCCACGGTAGGATTCGCTCCGTTCCGGCGACCGGATCCTCCAGCATCGGCAGCATGTTGAAGGTGTCCAAGCAGACGCCAAGCCAGCCGCCCGGCTCGGCGTCACACATCTCGAACAGCCGCAACAGCTCGAACGTCGTGAACTCGAAGTGCAGTTCGATGGCTAGCGTGACCCCGAGATCTTCGAACATCTGACGTTGCGGCCCCAACGCCGCCGCCATCGTTCGCACCAGCTCTTCCGTCGGTGGTGAATCGTCGTGCCAGCGAAAGAAACCGCCCGAACAGGACCGCACGACGCTCGTCCCCAACGCGTTGGCCTGTTCCGCCGCGCGACGGTTACCGGGCAAGAGATCTTTCGACTGCCACGTCGACGTATCGAACGGCACGTGCTGGCCACCGCCCCATTCCAGGTACATCGCACTCGCGCGCGCAGCATCGGAAAGCTCCTGCAAGAAGACGGCGTCGACCTCTCTGTCGGGTGGCAGGTGAACCTCCGAGAATTGCACACCCTCCCCACCCTGCTGCGAGACCCATTCGAGGAGGGTGAACGGATCCAGGCGCAATGGATTCAAAGAGTAGCTGTCGATGCCGACTCTGAAAGAAGCCATAGGTACCCGTGGAAACGCTGGCGTCGGTAAGGCACAGAGAGCGTTCGCATGGCAAGATGCCTATCACAGATATTGGCTGCAAGCGCCGATGATCGACCCGTTTGACCGGCAGGAACGAGAATCGTTGTTAGTTGTATGTCCTACCTTTTAGCGGTATTATGTAGCGCTCATCGGAAGCCCATCGGCACACCCTCAAGCGTCACAGGGATAATCTCGCTATGCGGATCGGGCACTCGGTGAGCGCGGGAGATGGGCTGGAGAGGTCGTGAACACTGTCCTGCCGAGGACCAAGGACCTCAGCCATGACCGTACGCCATTTGCCCAACGCTCCATCAAGCCGGTTGCCACGCGCAGCCAGCCTGTGCAGCTCCGCGCCCTTGAACCCAGACGCTCGATTGCGCTCGACTCTCGAGCGACGACCCGGCTTTTCATTGCCCCCCAACGGGTCGGCCCGCTCCCAAGCTCACGGAGACTTCGATGATTAGATCGACTTGCCTCTCCATCTTCGCGCTCTTCCTTGGCGCCGCGATCAGTGGTTGCGGCGGCGGAGACGGGGTTCAGGCACCCAATACAGGTGCAATCCGGGTCACAACCTCCACCACAGGGGCAAGCCTGGATGCCGACGGCTACACCTGCCGCATGGATGGAGGTGCACACAGCCAGGCAATGGGGATCAATGACTCACATACCTTCCGCGATGTCACGACGGGCGAACACAGCGTTGAGCTGGCCGGAGTCGAGAACAACTGCACGGTCAGCGGTGATAATCCCCGTACCGTCGCGATACTGCTCGCGGGACAAACCGTAACCGCCAACTTCAATGTGACCTGTGCCGCGATGACCGGCAGTCTGGCGGTGACGATCGTGACCGCCGGCGATACGCTCGATCTGGACGGCTATACCGTCACGGTGGACGGGACTCAAAGCCAGGCCGCCGACATCATCGACATCGTTACATTCACCGATCTTCCACAGGGGGTTCACAGCATCGAACTGAGCGGCCTTGCCAAGAACTGCACCTTGGTCGGCGCGAATCCGCGGAATGTCAGCATCACGACCGGACAGATGGCGGAGTCGACCTTCGATGTGAGCTGCGACGCCGCACTCTTCGATCGCATCACGTTCAACAGCAGTCGCATGGGCAGCCAGGATATCTTCGTCATGATGCCCGACGGCTCGGACGTCACACAGATCACGAGTTATGCTCTCGACGAAGAGACGGCCCAAGTGTCTCCCGATGGCACCAGGGTCGTGTTCACGAGTAACTGGGACGGCAACGACGAGATCTACGTGGTGAACGCTGACGGTTCGGACCCGGTGAACCTGACCAACTCCGCAAGTATGGACTCGCGTGCGGTATGGTCGCCTGACGGGAGCAAGATCGCGTTCCACAGCGACCGGGACGGCAACCAGGAAATCTACGTCATGAACTCCGACGGCTCGGCGCCAACCCGACTAACCCAAAACGACGCGGATGACGGGAGTCCTACCTGGTCAGCCGACGGTAACGAGATCGCGTTCGCGAGCGATCGCGACGGACCGAACCAGATCTACGTCATGCGCTCGTCGGACGGAGGAAACGTACGCAGGCTCACCAACGGTCCGGATAACGATGGCATACCCTCGTGGTCACCTGACGGAACGAAGATCGCTTTCTTCAGGAACTTTGGGGGCAACTTCGACGTCTTCACAATCAACGCCGATGGCTCGAACGAGCAGAGGCTTACAGATGACCCCGCCTTCGATGGGATCATCAATTGGTCGCCAGACGGCACGAGAATCGCCTTCTGCAGCGAGCGGGACGGCGACTTCGAGATCTACGTGATGAACGCGGATGGCTCGGGCCAAACGCGCCTCACGCATAATGTCGGCCACGACAGCTGGCCCCGGTGGACTCCCGCGAGATGAGCGATTGATCAGGCGAGTACCGAACCCATTGCGCAGGGAACGTCATGCGGCGCCCGCCAGAGTCTACCGGGAAGGATTTCACTTCCACAAAAATGTGGAATATGAAGAAAGCGTTGATCTCCGCCCTCTCCGTCGCGTCCGCCCTCGCCGTTTTCCAGTCGCAGGATGCGTTCGCCCAAGTCGAGATACTGAAATTGCAGCTGCAGGATCGTATCGAGCGGGAAATTGCCGCCGGCGAAACCCATGAATATCGCATCGACCTGCGCCGAGGCCAGTTCCTTCTTGCGATTGTGGAACAATCCAACATCGATGTGGTCGTGCGCGTTCGCGATCCTGCGGGGAACATGCTGCAGCAGTTTGATGACACCGGTCGGGCTCCGGAAAACGTGACCTTTTTTCCAGAACAGTCCGGAGAGCATACCATCGAGATCGTGCCGTTCCGGGGAGACGCGGAGCCGCGGTTGTACGCGATCGCAATCGCAAGACTCGAGCCGTCGGCGAAGACGAAGTCCGGTCGAGTCGACCAGCTGCTCTCCCCCTGGGATCGAGACGATGCGCCAGGCATGGCTATAGCGGTTGTTCAGGACGGCGAGGTCATCTACAAGAGAGGCTTCGGTCTCGCTCAACTGGAGTACGCTATTCCGATCACGCCGTCCACTGTGTTCCATATTGAATCGGACTCCAAGCAGTTTACGGCGTACGCCGTCGCGATGCTCGCTCAACAACGTAAGCTGTCGTTGGACGACGACATCCGCATGCACCTCCCCTACCTGCCTGACTTCAGCGAGACGATTACGATCCGAAACCTGATCCACCACACCAGCGGTCTGCGCGATCAATTCGCCTTGCTCGGACTGGCTGGATGGCCGCTCGATGGTAACATCACGAACGATCAGGTACTCAGCCTAGTGAAGAGGCAGCGGAAGCTGAATTTTTCGCCCGGTGACGAGTTCCTCTACTGCAATACAGGCTACACGCTGCTTGCAGAGATAGTTGCTGCCGTGACGGGCCAGCCGTTTTCCGAATGGACGGCCGAAAACATCTTTCGTCCTCTCGGCATGACGAACACGCACTTCCACGATGACCATCTGCTGATCGTACCCAACCGGGCATACGCCTACCTGAACCGGCCGGACGGCGCTTTCCAAAAATCCGTGCTCAACCAATCGACGGTGGGAGCGACCGGCGTGTTCACGACGGTCGAAGATATGGCGCTGTGGGTACGGAACCTGGACGAGGCCCGGCTAGGCGGCCCCCCGCTACTAGAATTGATGCACACTCGTGGAGTGCTCAACAACGGGGACACGTTGAGCTATGCATTTGGACTCGGCATCGGGCAGCACAAGGGACTGCGCACTGTCGGCCACGGTGGCGGCGCCTGGGGTTTCAAGAGTTACGTGGTTCGCTACCCCGAAGAGCGGTTCGCACTCGTCATACTCAGTAACCTGGGAAGTGTCTGGCCGACCCTGATAGCGAATCGCGTGTCGGACATGTACCTGTCCGACAGTATGCTGGCCGACGAGCCTGGGCATGAGATGTCGAGCGATGAGGAGCCTGACTCGGTCGTTTTAGAGGCGACACATATCGAATCGTGGGCACCAGACGCAGCAGAGCTGACCGAGTACGTCGGCGAGTATTCCAGCGAGGAGCTCGGTACAGCCTACTCGATCAGCGTACGCGACAGCATCCTGGTCGCGACGCACATATTGCGCGATCCGATCGCGCTCACGCCCGACACCCGCGACACGTTCGTCAGCAGCGACACTTTCTATTTCAGCGTTGCTAAGTTCGAGCGCAATGAAAACGGCGAGATCGTCGCGTTCAGGGTGTCGGGCGGCGGGGTGAGGAATCTATTCTTCGCCAAGCGCTAGCTCGAAGACCCGTCGAGAGTCACGCTCCTGCCCAACGTCACTGACGAACCGCGATGAACGGCGACCGGTACCGGTCGACTGCCGCTCAAGTAGGCTCTCAGGCGATCAAACACCTCAGCCTCGAGATCGCTTACAGCGATGCCGAAGTGGCTCTCGAACGAGACAGGAAATGACACCCCGTCTCGCAGATCGTAGAACAGGTTGAGTACGTCCTGGTAGGACCTTCCCATTCCCTCTTCGTCGAGGATATAGGTCACGACCAGCTCGAATACCCGGTAGTACTCATGCCAGTCCGCTCCAGGCGGAAAGTCTGAGGCTTCACGGATCTTGATCGGATTACCACCGCCGGGCACGGTCTCGTTCTGGCCGATCCATGCCTCCAACTCGCTCAGATCCCGGATCGTGTCCCAGCCCGTGTCTTCCAAGCAGCCGACATGCGTGGCTATACCTTCTTTGAACCAGAACTCCGTGCCGAGTACCTCTCTCCCTTCGATCAGGAACTCGAAATTATGCAGTAACTCGTGCCGGACCGTGTACACGGTGTAGTTGAGCCAATGCCCGGTAATTTCCGGCGATCTAATCGTGAAGATGAATCCGTTCCAGTACGCCCAATTGATGTTCTCGGAGTGCGTCCGGTTGATGTAGATCTCCAACTTGGAGTAGCCGGGTGGGTAGATGAAGTCGGCGATGTCATCGAAATCGAACAGTGTCATGATCTGGGCGAACCGCTCGTCGGCGATCTGGGCCACTTGCTGCTTCATCTCGTCGCTGGCCGCATCGCTGTAGACCGTGATATAGGTCGATTCGTAGGGCCGGCCATCATGTGTCCACTCGAACGGCGTGTACTCGGCCCAAGCGCCCGTCGTCGTATCGGGAGCCGGAGGGGCGGCGGGATCGTCCTCGCAACCGAGAGCGACGAAAACGAGCAGCAGAGGCGCCCACCGCACAGAGCGCGGACGCACGTTCTTCAAGGGGAGGAAGAAAGTCGGCGACATACTGACGCACCTCGATGACAACCATCTTACACTACGGATCACGCGAGGTTGGGTTTCCGTGCGCTCGTCGTGCACAACCTCCGGACCTCGCTCGATCCGCTGGCGGATCTCTCACATTCATTTCAGTTTCTAAACGATTCAGTAGCTCCGGTCTATGCATCGGGGCGCGAAGACCTAATCGAGAACCTGAACTGCTGGAGTGATGCATGCTCGATGATCGCACTACCAGGCCGCGACCGTTGACACACGTTCTCCCTTCGCTTCTGTTCACGCTCATGGCGAGCTCCTCGGTCACCGCCCAAGATCTGGACGACAGCTTCGCCGAGCGATTCGGCCGTCTGGCGCTGGAGTGCGTAGGCCGCGAATACCCCAACAAGATCGCGCACGTGCTCTCGAGCGACGGCGACGTGCTCCCACCACGCGAGCTGACGCCTGCATTCTACGGTTGCTACGACTGGCATTCGGCCGTTCACGGCCACTGGTTGCTGGCGCGGCTGGCGCGCTCCTTTCCCAAGAGTCCGGTGGCCGGAGAAGCCCGCGCGGCTCTCGCCGCTAACCTCACGCCGGAGAAGATCGCCGGTGAGGTGCACTATCTAGAAGGTGAGGGGCGAGTCTCCTTCGAGCGCCCCTACGGCCTCGCTTGGCTGCTGCAGCTGGCGGCCGAGCTCCGCGAATGGGACGACACACAGGCTCGCAGCTGGGTCGAGACCCTCGAGCCGCTGGAGCGCG
The DNA here is from genome assembly GCA_039589375.1 of Gemmatimonadota bacterium. Classification (GTDB taxonomy): domain Bacteria; phylum Gemmatimonadota; class Gemmatimonadetes; order Palauibacterales; family KS3-K002; genus JASFMO01. The sequence continues at coordinate 11,823 of JBDHHL010000087.1, forward strand.
CCGCCGCCGAACGATTGCGCGAGTGGATCCCGAAGCTCACTCATCCGATCCGGATCGGCGAGCACTCACAGACGGCTTTCGCTTTCGGTCTGATCCTCGATTGGGCGCGAATCGCCGGCGATCGCGAAACCGAAGACGTCGTGAGGGAGGCGAGCCTCCGCTTTTACCTCAACGACCGGGATTGCCCGCTATCCTACGAGCCCTCGGGGCAGGATTTTCTCTCACCCTGTCTGGCCGAGGCGGATCTGATGCGGCGCTTGCTGCTGCCCGCGGAGTTC
>JBDHHL010000088.1:0-12034 GCA_039589375.1 Gemmatimonadota bacterium
ATGCTCTCGCTTTCCGGGTCGCAGAGAGAGCGTGGTGTCGTGACGTGCTCCAGCGGAAACCACGGACGGGCCGTCGCCTACGTCGGCGATCTCCTCGATATCCCTGCAACGGTTTGTGTGCCCGAGTGGGTGGACCCCACAAAGCTAAACGCCATGCGCCGGCATCGCGCCGAGACCATCCTTCACGGCAAGTCGTACGAGGACGCGGAGGCGAAGTCCTATCAGATAGAGCGAGAGCGGGGGCTGACCTACGTGCATCCGTTTGACGATCCCCGCGTCATCGCCGGTCAGGGGACCATCGGGCTCGAACTGCTGGAACAGGTCCCGATGTTGGACACGGTGGTCGTCCCACTCTCCGGGGGCGGGTTAATTAGCGGTGTCGCTCTGGCCCTGAAGAGGGAAGAGCCGCTGATCCGAGTGGTCGCCGTGTCGGCGAAGAATGCCCGAGTGATGCACGAGAGCCTGGAGGCCGGCCGGCCGATCGCGTTCCCGGAGGACGATACGATTGCAAACGCCCTTTCGGGTGGCATCGGGCTGAACAACCGGCATACATTCGAGTTGGTGCGAGATCTCGTGGACGAATATCTGGTCGTGTCGGAAGCCGAGATACGCCAGGCGATGGCGTTCACCGCGAGCGAGCACAAACTGGTGGTTGAGGGCGGCGGCGCTGTAGGCATCGCCGCGTTGCTCTCCGGCCGGTTCTCGGGTACCGGTGAGATAACGGCGGTTGTGGTAAGCGGTGGCAACATCGAGACGGGGAAACTGGCGGACGTAATCGCCAGCGAAGTGGATCGTGACTAGTATCAGTAGAGATCTGCTCGAAGCACAGCTCCTGCAGCTTGGATCTAGCGATGCCTGGTAATCTTCTCTCGCGCACAGCCGTCGGCGTGATTACACTCTTCGCGCTGTACATACCGACGGCCGGCGAGTCGCAGGAAGCATCGACGACCACACCGGAAGTGTTCCGCAGGCACGCGAACGCCGTCGTCAAACTCGAGGTGGTCGAGATCGGGGCGGCGGGCAGAGCCGAGGTGGGGTCGGGTTTCTACGCGAGCCGCGATGGCCGTGTGGTCACCAACTATCACGTCGTCGCCAAACTCGTCCACAACCCAGAGCGGTATCGCATCGACCTGGTTGAGACTTCCGGCGAGAAGCTGGCCGTGACGGTAGTCGGCGTCGATGTAGTGCATGACCTGGCGGTTCTCGACACCGACAATCGACCAGAGCGCTTCTTCGACCTCGCTTCCGTAGATGTCGCACAAGGCCTGCGGCTGTACGCCCTCGGCCACCCGGCCGATCTCGGCCTCAGTATCGTCGAGGGTACGTACAACGGACTGCTGGAGCATACCCTTTATGACCGGATCCATTTTACCGGGTCTCTCAACCCTGGGATGAGTGGCGGACCGACGATCACGGAGTCTGGCGAGGTCGTCGGGATCAACGTGTCGACGGCCGGCAATCAGCTGAGTTTCCTGGTGCCGGTCGCGCGCGCACTGGATCTCCTCGAGTCTATCTCCACGCAGGACTACCAGGTGCCGGGTGACTTCCTGCCCGTGGTCGGGGCGCAGATCCGCGAGTACCAGCGGCAGTACCTGGAGCCGCTCTTCCTGGATTCGGTGCCCACGATTCAAGTCGGGGGTTACGTTCTTCCCACCAAACCGGCCGATTTCTTCAACTGCTGGGGCGACATCATTACCAGCGAGGAAGAGCCGTACGACATCCGTGTACACAATTGCTCCACCGACGATTACATCTTTATCTCGCGCGATCAGTCGTCGGGCATCTTCACGTTCTCTCACGAGGTGCTGGACAGCGAGAAGCTCAATACCTTCCAGTTCCACGCTCTCTATACCGGTGAATTCCAGTCGTCCGACCGGTACTTGCACGGCCGCGAGTTCGATGTGACGCGGTTCGAGTGCGACGTTGACAACGTGAAGCGGGGGTCGCTCAAGTTCCGTGTCATGTTCTGCGTCCGGCGATACAAGAAGTACGACGGGCTGTACGATGTGATCTTCAAGCTTGCCGCTCTGGGCGGCGGACGTAGCGGGCTGGTCAGCGGGCTGACGATGTCCGGTGTGAGTTTCGAGAATGCCCAGCGAATCGCTCGCGACTACCTGGAGAACATCTCTTGGGAGCGATAGCGTTCGTCGAAGTGCTCGATCGTCGGGGCACGGTTCTTAGCCGGACTCGCTTGGATAGCGTGCCCGCCACGATCGGGCGCGCTTACGACAACGACGTAATCCTAGACGACCGCTATGTCTGCCCGACGCACGCGGTCTTCGTGCGAGATGAAGACGGACGGCTGGTGCTGGAAGACGCTGACAGCGTCAACGGTCTCTATGTGCCTGGGCGTGAGGGTCGGATAGCACGGCTTCCCATCGAGTCAAAGACTTTGATCCGGGTCGGTCACACGCGCCTTCGCATCGTGTGCCCGGACGCTGAAGTGCCTGCCGCGACCCTCGACCAGTCGACAGATTCGAAGGTCGAAGAATTCGCGCGGTCGCGGAGATTCGCGCTCGTGTCGCTCGCGGTTGTCGTTGCGTTTGCCGGAGTCTCGATGTACCTGGAGTCGTTCGATGAGAACACGGTGCCCCAAACGGTGGGCATAGTGATCGTCGTTCCGTTGCTGTTGGCCATGTGGGCCGGCGCGTGGTCCCTCGCCTCTCGTATCGTCGTGCAGCGCTTCGAGTTCGTCCCGCACATGGCCGTGGTTTCCGCTGTGCTCCTTGTCACGCTGCTCTACGACGAGATAGGCGACTACTTCCTGTTTCTGTTCCCGGCCGATGTGCTCGCTGCGGTCTTGATCGTCGGCGGTCTTGTCATCACGGCGACGCTGCTGTATGGCCACCTCATCTTCGCCTCCACTCTTAATCGACGGCGAAGGCTGACTTGGGCGATCGGTGTATCGCTTGCCCTGTTCGCGCTGGGTGGCGTGATCGGACTGGCGGTGCAAGAGGAATTCAACGCGTACACGGACGATCCAGGTGTGCTGAAGCCGGTGGGCTCTGGGTGGATACCTGCGCGGACGGCGGACGACTACATAGCATCGTTGTCCAGGTTGAAGGCGGAGGTCGACGATCTAGTGGTCGAAGAGGAATGAACCGGACTGCCGGCGAACAAGGGGAGGATGGAGAGCGATGAGACGAGCGGAGGTCTTCGGGCGAGCGATGGCTGCTTCGCTGGCTGTGTTCCTGTTTGCTGCTGGGGCTATTGCGCAGGAGGTTGGCCCCAGGGACGGTTCCCTCGTCATCGTCGGGGGCGGCCTGCAGGACCAGAGCATCCTGGAACGGTTCATCGACATGGCAGGCGGCCCGGAGGCCCCCATCGTGGTCATCCCCACCGCGGGGACGAGAGATCGCTTTGATGAGTACTGGCCGGGCCTGAAACAGTTCAGGGAGGCGGGTGCGAAGAAACTGACGGTGCTTCACACGCGGGATCGGGATGAGGCGAACTCGGACGAGTTCGCCGCGCCTTTGAGGGAAGCCCGCGGCGTGTGGTTCGGCGGTGGTCGCCAGTGGCGGCTCGCGGACTCATATCTGGGAACCAAGGTTCACGAAGAACTGTGGGCGCTACTGGAGCGCGGCGGTGTGATCGGTGGATCGTCGGCCGGCGCCACAATACAGGGTTCTTATCTGGCGCGGGGTGACACGGAGACTAACACGATCATGATGGGCGACCACGAGGAGGGGCTGGGATTCCTCAAGGACGTGGCCATCGATCAGCACTTGCTGAGACGTAACCGCCATTTCGACCTCGTCGAGATCGTCGAAGCACGTCCGGACCTGCTCGGCATCGGCATCGATGAAAACACCGCCATCATCGTACGCGGTGACATGTTCGAGGTGGTTGGCGCAGGATATGTGGCGATCTACGACCACAACCGGTCTCTCGATTCGGGCGGCTCGTTCTATTTCCTCGCTCCCGGCGACAGGTTCAACTTGGCGAGGCGGCAGGCCTACCGCATGTCGCCATCTCCGGAGCCCTTCGAGAGGGTGAAAGAGCAATCGTGGCGCAAGCAATAGCAAGTTCGGAGGTTGTGATGTCGCGGGTACTACTAGGCGCGGTCGCTGTCGTGGCCTTGGGACTGTCGGGCTGCAACGGCGAGAGGGAGCACACGGCGGACCTGATACTCACGAACGGATCGATTTGGGTCGGCCCCGGATCGCCGACCTCGGCCGACGCGGCGCCGACGGCGATCGCCATCGGCAACGGGAAAGTCCTGGCGGTAGGGACGGATGAGGAGATCGAGTCTCATGCCGGCGCTGCGACGCAACGATTGGATCTGGAAGGGCGCCGCGTTGTGCCAGGCTTCTTCGATAGCCATACGCACTTCATTGCCGGCGGGTTCGACCTGGCAGGCGTACAGCTGCGTGACGCTGCTACCCCGATGGAGTTTGCCCGCCGAATCGGCGAGTTCGCTCGCGAACACCCCGATTCGTGGGTTACCGGCGGCCAGTGGGACCACGAGCTTTGGGGCGGTGAGCTGCCGCGGCGCGATTGGGTCGACTCGCTGACCGAGCGCACTCCGGTGTTCGTCCAGCGGCTGGACGGGCATATGGGCCTGGCCAACAGCCGAGCGCTGGAACTGTCTGGGGTAACGGCCGAAACCCCTGACCCGCCGGGCGGCACGATCGTGCGCTACCCTGACGGCAGTCCCACCGGGATCCTGAAGGACGAGGCGATGGCTCTCGTCAACGCCGCGATGCCTCCGCCGTCGGAGGCGGATCGGGACAGGGCACTGCAGGCGGCCGTGGACCATGCGCTCTCGAAGGGCGTGACGTTGGTGACCGACATGGGATCGTGGGCGGGCCTCGAGACGTATCGGCGAGCCTACGAGCGCGGCGATTTGGACATCCGCGTCTACAGCGTTGTACCGATCGCCACCTGGGAGCGCCTGGCGGATCTCGTGGCCAGCGAAGGCAAAGGCGACGACCACCTCTTCTGGGGCGGCCTCAAGGGATTTGTCGACGGCTCACTCGGGTCTACCACGGCCTGGTTCTACGAGCCGTATGACGACGAGCCCAATACGGCCGGACTCGTGGTCGTCGACACGCTCGAGCTGGAGCGCGCGATCATCGCCGGCGACTCGCTGGGCCTGCAGGTGGTGATCCATGCCATAGGCGATCGCGCGAACGACTGGCTGCTCGATGCGTTCGAGAAAGCGCGGATCGCCAACGGTCCGCGGGATAGCCGCTTCCGGATCGAGCATGCGCAGCATCTCACTCGGGACGCGATAACGCGCATGGCGCGGGACGGGGTGATCGGGTCGATGCAGCCCTACCACGCCGTCGACGATGGGCGCTGGGCGGAAAAGCGGATCGGGCCGGAGCGGATCAAGACGACCTACGCGTTCCGCAGCCTTCTGGACGCAGGGGCAAGACTCGCATTCGGCAGCGACTGGACGGTCGCGCCCATCGATCCGCTGCTGGGTATCTATGCCGCCGCCACGCGCCGCACCATCGACGGCGCGACCCCCGACGGCTGGGTGCCGGAAGAGAAGATCAGCGTGCCGGAGGTAGTGACTGCGTACACCGCGGGCGCCGCCTACGCGTGCTACATGGAAGACGTGCTCGGCGACCTGCAGCCCGGTAAGTATGCGGACCTGGTCGTACTGTCGGACGACATCTTCAGTATCGATCCTGTGGAAATCGAGAACTTCCAGGTCGACCTCACGCTGGTCGGCGGTGAGGTAGTGTACCGGCGCAACCAGTGAGCGCTCCGGCGGCGCGGGGTCACGCCGACAGCACGCGCTGCCTCAGCCTGGCGGGTAGCTTCTCGGCGGCGTAGCGAATCGTGGTCCGCGATAGGCGCTGCGAGTTGTCGAGAAGGTAGTCGGCGACGGCCTGCGGTTCGGTGCGCGAAGTTTCCTTGAGAAGCCAGCCGACGGCTTTCTCCACCATGTCGTCGCGATCCTCTGCCAGGCGATCGCAGATATCGTAGGCCGCCTCGTGGTGTTTGCCGCGGCGCGTCAACGGCACGAGGGCCACAGCCGCCGCGCGACGCCGCCAGCGGTTGCGGCTACGCGTCCAGGGCTTCAACCGCCGAATGAACGCGGGCCGCTTGTCGAGAAACGGAGCGAGCAAGTACCCCGACAGCCCGTCTGTCTCGCCCCAATTCGTCAGGGTATCGACCCATTCATCAAAGAATCGCCAGTGTTCGGGCTGGAATTGGCGCTGGAACTTCGACACGATAAAGATGGCCAGGCTACGCTCCTCGATAGTGCCACCGCGCCACAACGTCTTGGCGGTAGCGAGGATCCGATCGAATGAAAGCTCGGCCTGGCGATACTCTTTGGCCGCCGCTGTGGCTAGGCGCCGAACGTCGGGAGTACGTACGCCGATGCTGCGAATCGGCTCTTTAGAGAATCGTTGCATCGACTCACGTATCGCCGGGTCCGCAAGAGCGCGTAGCTCTCGCTTGAGTCGCGTGGCTGTGTTCTCGATCTTGCTCGACATACGGCTTCGCTGTACGTGATTGTGTACCGGTGTCGCAACCATGCTGCTGAAGCGGCCTGAGTTTGGCAAGGGAAGAGGAGAAGGGTGAGACGGTTGGAGACGATTCTCCAAGATCTGGCTCCGGCGGTCGAGTTCGGCTGGGTTGGCCGCATTCTCGTCTTCTTGCTCCTGGTGGTCGTACCGCTCCTCGCGTTGTACCAGCCGGACGATCGAGAGATCGAACTCCCCTCCCGCATGGCGCTCTATGTCTCGGCCGCGATAGGTGTATGGGCGCTGGCCGTGTTTACGGGAGTCGTCCTCTTGGTCGAGCGAGTGGCGGCAGCCGAGATCGGGCTGTTCCGCTCCGGTATCGGGGCCTTTCTGGGCTGGACCGCTGTCGTGACCGGCGGAACGCTGGCGGGCAACTTCCTCATCAGCAGGACGGCGGCGCGGCTGGGGATACGTGAGTCTCGCCTTACCTATCACCTGATGCCGAAGACGACCCGAGAGCGTTGGGCGTTTCTGGGCGTATCCGCCAGTGCCGGCTTCTGTGAGGAGGTCAGCTATCACGGATTCCTGCTGGCAGGGCTTGCCGGCTGGCTCGAGAACGGCTGGTGGGCGGCGGTGGTGGCCAACCTGGCTTTCGGCGTCATGCACGGGTATCAGGGGCAGGTCGGCGTGGTGCGCGCCTTCACGATGGGGTACGTGCTCTGCCTGCCGGTCGTGGTGGGCGCAGGACTGTGGCCGGCGATGACCGCTCACTTCCTGGTCAATGCGTTGTTGGGCTTAGGGCTCTGGAAATGGATGCTGCCGCCGGACCAGCGCCCGCGGGAAGGCTGACGTTCAGTTACCCGCGGACGGCGGCCGATTGCTGTTGAATACCGCTCGCCAAACCTTCAGCGAACCATCGCTCTGTCTTCGCAACACGAACAGGTACTTGTTGTCGAACGCTATCGGCTCGGCGCCGGTCCTCGGTATCATTGTGCCTCGAGCGTTTCCGCGGTGAATAATGATGTCACCGAACACGTCGGTCTCGAGCGGTTCGTGGGTCATGTCAAGAAGAAACTGAGTGTACAGATCGCTGTACCAGGATGCGATCAATCTCTTGCCGACGATCGCCGGTCCGTCGGGCGGCATGAAGACGGCATCGTCGAGGACGTAGTCCAGGAAACCCTCCAGATCGGCCTCGGCGGCCAGCCGGTCGAACGTCACGAGCATGCGACTCACTGCCACCATGTCTTCTTCCGTAGTCGACGCGGCTTGTTGATCAGCGCTCGAGCATGCTGCGGCCAATGCTGCAATGCTCAAGACTCCGAGAGCACGAAGTGTACATCCGCCGCCCGATTCCGTTGCCATCGCGTGCATGGCCCTCACCAGTTCTACTGCTGTTGCGCGCACAACGACTCGACGGACCGTTGGCTGGCCGCGACGTCGGTCACGATCAACCACCTGCCATCCTCGAGCCGCCATTCGACCAAGTAGTTGCCGGTGTCCGCCGATGCTGCCATGCCCGGGAGCGCGGCGGCGCCGGGCTCGAAGTCGAGCGTGTAGGTTCCGCGCTCAACAGCGACCGGGCCGTAGGCGGTGACCTCTTCGGTACGGATCTCGAAAGTCCATGTGCCCAGCCCGGCGACTTGTGACCAGAAATCGCGGATGGCTTCCCGGCCTACGAGCGGCTCGGTGTTTGATCCCATCTGGCGAGCGCCGGCTGCGAAGACCGATGCGACAGAGTCCATCTGCCCCGCCTCATACCAACGGACGAGGTTGGCGTTGTAGGCCTCGATGATCTGACGAACGGCCGCGGACTCGTCATCGACGGCTTGAGGTTGGCAGCCGACGACGAGGAGAAGGCACAGGAGACGGAGTCGGGATAAGCTATGCATGCTTCACCTCCGGGCGTCACGTGATCACGCCGAATGACGTTATCGGATCCGGGCCTGTCAGCTTGACGGATGAACTGCCGAGCGAAGCGGGCTGGCTCGGCCAACCGTCAAGCTGACTGTGCACTTCAGACAAGTATAGGAGCCGTTAGCCGGTTTGGCCAAGCCGATGAGCGTGAGCGGCCGGCGGCGACCACGGCTTTTCCAGCGGGCCACCCTCGAGGGTGTGGAACGTGCGTGGCGCCGGCCGGCCGATCAGGATTGGAGCTTCGTATCTCGCTCTATCGAGTGCGGATCTTGACGCCGCCGGAGCCGGTGTCGATCTCCATGTCGGCCTGCCCGCCTCCGATCTCGAGCTCTACCGAGTCGCGGCTCATCTTGCGGAGCATCGCGTTGGGTACGTCGAGGTCGATGCCACCGCTGCCGGTCTCCGCCCGTATCCGCACCGACGCATCGGCGGGCAGATTGACGGTCACGCCGCCGCTCCCTGTATCGACGACAAACCTTCCGCTACCCATCCCGGCGAGGTCGAGTGTGACGGAACCTGAGCCCGTATCGACCACCGCGTTATCGGTCTCGATATTCGATGTGCGCACGCTTCCGCTGCCCGTGTCGATCTCGAGGCGACTTACTCTGGCGCCCTCTACGGTCACTCGGCCGCTTCCGGTATCGACGCGCAACATCTCGCCTTCCACGTCGCTTGCCTCGACGCTGCCCGACCCGGTGTCCACGTCCAGAGAGCCTCGAATCGTGGCCACTTCCACCGACCCGCTCCCCGTATCCACGCGCGTGTCGCCGCTGATGTTCTTGGCTGTGACGCGTCCGCTGTGTGTGTCGAGGTCGACCGCGGCCTCAACATCGCTCGCGTTGATCTCGCCGACGGCGACTTTGATGCGGCTAGCGACGCCGCGAGGCACCAGGATCTCGAGATCGACCCAGGCCTCCAGATCCCCACCACCACCGATCCGGATCTTCTCGCGGTCCGAGATGTCGGAGTAGGCGTCTCTCAGGAAGGAACTCTGCTGGACCCAGCCTTCGAGCCGGAACTCCGTGCGTCCGCGGTACCCCGCGGGCGCCTTGAGGTGGGTTTCCTCGCCCAGCGGGTAGACCACGTGGAATTCGGCTTCGCCGCCGCGCTTGATCTGATAGTCGAGCAGTTGGGCATCGCTGCCGCCCGGCTCGGCGCGAATGACGATCCGCGACCCATCGTGCCCGCGGACGGTGATCTCGCCGATCAGGTTGGTGACCAACAGCCGGTCGCCCTCGAACGACCATTCCTGCTGTGCCCACGCCGGGCCCGCCGCGAGGACGACGAGCGCGCCGGCGACGAGGGCGCTCAACACTCGATTCTTCATCGGTGTCCCTCCGGTGAAAGTCATTTGGACCCCGTAGGGGGTGGAGACAATCGCTGTGGGTAAATTCCCACTGCCTTAGATATGTCCACTGAAGAAAGGGTTGTAATGTGTCATCGGACCGTCTAGTGCTGGATCACACCGATACTGACGGGTTGGCCCCCTTTGTATATCGAACACCGAATATCGAGTAGCGAATAATGAAGAACTGCTCTTGGAAATTCGACATTCGATGTCCGATATTGGTGATTCAAAGCCTGCCCTACGGCCCTGCTCACGCGTCACTATCACTGTGGCTGACCACTAGCGGTCCCTACGATGGGGGGGAGCGCCCGGTTTCGTGGCGCTCCCGGGGGCTCTGGCGGCGGCTCAGGCAGCTTCGGCTTTGGCTCCCAAGAACGTGTTGTAGAGCCAGGCGAAGACGGCCCCGAAGATCAAACCGTCTACGAAGGCGTAGAGCGTGCCCCAGATGACCGATCCGAAACCGCCGACGCTGTAGCCCGGATAGACCGAGGCGGCCAGCTGCAGCATCGCCGTCCCGTAGCTCGGCCAGATCAGGTGGCAAATGCCGACCAGGAAGATCAACACGGCCCATGTGATACCGAAGGAAAGAGCGAGCGCTTTGACGGACAGTCTCATCGTAACCTCCTCCGCGACGGCGTGATTGTGGTTGAGGACCTCGGCGGGAACATTGCGGAAATCGCTCGCGAGGGCCAGGCCAGGGTTGCAAAACTTTGGAGGTACGGCTAACAGGCTTGGACCGGCGTGCCCTTCCTTGGGTAATAGGAATCCGTGATGGAACTCGATTCTCTGTGCAGCGGAGGACAGAACGGGAAGACTCGCGGCGGATCTGCGTCGCCGAAGCGGAGCACCGTAGGCGTAAGAGCTGCGGTCGTCGCTCTCTTCGTCGGGCTCGGCGTGGCTGCCGTGTCAGCCGGGGCCGGATCGCTCGTCTTCGGCGACTCGCTGGCAGTCCTGCTGCTGATCGTCGAGGTGGGTTTGCTGGCCGGCGTGGTCCTGTTTCTCGTGGCCTCCGGATACCGGGTCTCGGGGGCACTCCGGCTACGTCGCGTGCCGTCGGGCACTTACGTGCTGGCACTGAAGCTAGGGCTGGCACTGCTTCTCGCGAACGCCGCCGCCACGGCGCTGCTGGGGCCGCCGGTCTACGACTTCGAGCTCGGTACCCTTGACCTATGGGAACGCATCGTGTTCGCGGTCGGCGTGGTTCTTGTAGCCCCGATCGCCGAGGAGTCGCTCTTTCGCGGGTTGCTGCAGGGCTCCCTGGAATCGCGGATGAGACCGTGGCTTGCCATAGTAGTGGCGGCGGTTCCCTTCGCGCTTTTGCACGGCCCGCAGCCGGCTGTCTTCTTTCTCTTCTGGAGCCTACCGGTTGGGTGGGTCGCGTGGCGAACGCAGAGCGTACGCCCCGGCGTCGTCGTGCATGCGATCAACAACCTCGTGGGAGCCGTCGGGCTCTTCGCGGCCGGCCACATAGACTCCGACTCGCTCGAGGCTAGCCCGGGAGCCCCCTGGTTCGCGGTCCTGCTGCTCCTTGTCGCGGCGATGTGGTCGGTGCGACTTTGTCAACGTGTCGACGAACTCGCGGCGAGCGAAACAAGAATCGGTATGGATTCGTATGGTCGGGCGAGTGGCGGAGAACACCATGGTCGCCACTAGAGACAGCGGGCAGGTGTGGACGGCGAACTCCTCAACGTCGCGACTGACGGAAGATGGAAGAGATCACTAAACGACGCCTTCGATTCTTGGCGGGGTTCGCCGTTTACTTCGGCGTGCTGTGGTTTCTCTGGAACACGCCCTTCGTCTATCCCCTGAAGATCTTCGTCGTACTGCTGCACGAGATCAGTCATGGCCTTGTGGCCGTGACGACGGGCGGAGCTATCGAGCGAATTGTCATCACCCCCAACGAGGGAGGGCTGTGCGAGTGCGGTGGTGGCAACGCCTTCTTGACTCTCTCGGCAGGCTATCTGGGCAGCCTGCTCTGGGGTGCTGCAATAGTGACGGCCGCCCGCGGGCGCGGCAAAGTTCCCCAAATCGCTACCATGGCCATCGGCGCGATGGTGGTGGCTGTGACGGTCCTATATGTTCGCAACCCGTTCGGCATTCTATTCGGCGTGGCTTTCGGCGCCGGCCTGGTCATGGCAGGGCGGCATCTACCGGTAGATGGCACCGCCTCGCTCCTGACGGCCTTGGGCCTCACCAGTTGCCTCTATGCCATCCTAGACATCAAGAGCGACATCCTTGACCGGCCCGACGTGCTGTCCGATGCGCGCATGCTCGCCGAACTGACTGGGATCCCAACCCTGGTCTGGGGCGTGCTCTGGATTACCGTAGCCCTCGTTTTCAGCGC
>JBDHHL010000089.1:0-12478 GCA_039589375.1 Gemmatimonadota bacterium
CAGGGCCACTCACGCTGCGCTTCACCTCACCGGTTAGAGGTGCCGACGTGGTCCGTCATGTGAAGGTAGAGCCCGGCGTTACCTTCGCGGTCTACGATACGACCGCCGAGAGCGCTACCTGGGCGCTAGAGGCCGAGCTGAAGCCACGAACGTCCTACGCCGTGGTCGTCGGTGCCGAGATCACCGACATCTTCGGCCAACCCTTCGAGGGGGACCGCGTCAAAGGCGTTTCCACCACCAGCTACGCCAGTACGGTCAAGTACCCGGCCGGTCAATGGCTGATCGAGCGCGAGGGACCGCGAAGCCTGAAGGTCGAACACATCAATGTCGATACGATCGAAGCCATTGTGGCCCCCGTACCACGATCCCGCGAACGCCAGTTCCTGCGGCGCGGTTGGTGGAACTGGAGGGAACTGTGGGACTCGATCTCTCCGGATGCGGCACGTCGCAAGTTCGAGGTCGAGAGCGAACTCAACGAAGCCTACATCACCGGCGTGCGTATGCCTGCGCGCGATGCCAGTGCGCCCGACAGTCCCACGCTCCTCGCTGTCCGCTTCGACAGCCCGCAGCTCGACACGACCAGCGCATCGTGGCGCTCCGGCCGACCGATCAGCGTGGTTCAGGGGTCACTGGAGTCAGCGACGGTGCCCCCAAGCCGGGCGTTGCTGTCACGCTCTACGACAAGGAAGGGAGCGCACGCGCTGCCGGTCAGACCGACTCCAATGGGCTCGTTGAGCTGCACGGCTTCCAGCTGGGCCAGCCCGGGCGCTACAACGAACTCGAGGGCTTCGTCGCCGCGACCCTGGGTGACGATCGCGCCTTGGTCGGCATCGGTGGCTACGATCCCTATCTCTCGCCCTGGCAGTTCAACGTGCGAGCGGCCTGGGGCGACCAGCGACGACCGCTATCCGCCGCCGTCTTCACGGAGCGCGACATATACCGGCCCGGAGAGCCGGTTTACGCCAAGGCAATCGTGCGTCGCGGCTCGCTCGGAGATCTCGAACCAGCAGCTGGCGACTCGATACGCTGGCGTTTCAGCGATCGAGAGGACGGAGTCCTGAGAGATACCACCGTGTCGCTCAGCTCCTTCGGTACTTCCGACGAGAGGCTGGAGCTTCCTACCGACTTGCCACTCGGCCGGTATCAGGTCCGCATCGAACTCAAGGAGGACGGTGAGTGGCGAGCGGTCGCTTCGACCTCCTACCGCGTCGCCGAGTACAGGCCGCCGGAGTTCCTGGTGGACGCGGTAGCCGATGCCGACGAGCGTTTCGCAGGCGACTCCGTCACAGTGGGCTTCGAGGCCCGTTACCTGTTCGGCGCAGCGATGGGGCGGGCAAGCATCGGCTGGGTGGTTCGGGAACAACCCATTTCAGCCTGGGCCCTCGATATCCCGAACACCGACGGTTTCTACATCGGTGCATCGGGACGCTGGTGGGAGGAACCCGATTTCGAGTCCGCGGTCCGCACCGTTGCCAGCGGTCAAGACACACTCGACGCGGCCGGGCACTTCTCACTGCCCGTTGTGATGCCAGAACCTCGGGGTGGTCGGCCGGCCCGCACGACCGTCCAGGCCACCGTCACCGACATCAACCGGCAGAGCGTCTCCGCCTCGGCGGCGGTCACCGTACACCCCGCAGCCTTCTACATCGCGGCGAAGCCCGAAGGCGAGCGCTACTTCTGGCGTTCCGGTGAGCTGCAGGAAGTCAGCCTGATTGCGGTGAAGCCCGACGGCGGCCGTGTGGCAGGCGTAACGATCGAGGGCACGGTAGTGCGCCGCGAGTGGCACCGCGTGCGCCGGGAACGGCGCGGACGCATCGAGTACGTCGGCGAGTGGGTGAGCGACACCGTCGCCACATGCACGCCTGTAAGCGCGCTCGAAGCCGTGCCATGTACCGTGACACCGCGCGAGGGCGGCTCCTATTTCCTCAGTTTCAAGGCGAGCGATGACCTGGACCGCGAGGCGGTCACCGGCTTCTATCGCTGGGTTGTCGGCGAAGACTGGGTTCCGTGGTACGACAAGACCCAGTTGAAGATGGACGTGATTGCCGACAAGAACCGTTACGAGGTGGGCGACACCGCCACTGTGTTCATCGCCTCGCCGTTCACCGACGTAGACGCCTGGGTAACGGTGGAGCGCGAAGAGATCATCGAGCAGCGCAATATCCGCATCACCTCCGGATCCACGACGCTGCGCCTCCCCATCACAGAGGCTCACGCACCCAATGCCTTCATCTCGGTACTGGTGGCACGGGGCCGATCAGAACCACCCGGGCCGCCGGACGACCCCGGCAAGCCGACGATTAGGGTCGGCTACGCCGAGCTCCGTGTGACTCCCGAGGTGAAACGCCTAGCTGTGAACCTGCGACCCCTCCAACCCGAGTACCGCCCGAGAGACACGGCCCGCGTGGAGATCCACGTGCAGGATGCGGAAGGCCGCGGCCAGCGGGCCGAAGTCACCCTCTGGGCGGTCGACAAGGGCGTACTGGCTCTCACCGGATACGCGACCCCCGACCCCATAGACCTGATCTACCGGCCCCGCGGCCTCGGCATGGTGTTGGCCAGCAACCTGGTGACGGTGGCGGAGCAGGTCGCCGTGGCGGAGGCACTGGCGAAGGGCGCGCCGGGCGGTGGCGGCGGCATGGATGTCTCCGGCATTCTCCGCTCACGCTTCGAGGTGACGCCGTTCTTCCTCGGCTCAGTTGTCACCGACGCTGACGGTCGAGCCGAAGCTTCGGCCGAGCTACCCGACAACCTGACCACCTTCCGCATCATGGCCGTCGCGGTGACCGAGGGCGACCGCTACGGGAACGGAGAGGCCGAGCTGCTGGTCACGCTCCCTCTCCTGGCGCGACCCGCGCTGCCTCGCTTCTTGCGCGAGAACGACGAGTTCGACGCCGGAGTGGTGGTCAACCACCGCATGGGCGGTACGCCAACCGTGAAGGTGGAGACCGAGGTCGAGGACGTTCGCCTACTCGGAGAACGCGAACGCTCGCTGACTCTGGAGCCCGGCCGGGGAGCAGAGGCGCGATTCCGCTATCAGGGCTTGGCTGGCAGCGACAGCGCCACCTTCCGCTTCAAAGTCTCTAGTGGCGACGAAGCGGATGCGGTGCAGAGGCGGATCGCGATCCGCCCCACGTATCACCCCAGGGCGCACACCGTTGCCGGCATCCTGTGGGACAACACAGAGCACACCGAGATCGGGCTCCCAGCCGGGATCGATCCTGACCGGTCCACGCTGGAGATCAGCGTCGGCGGCTCGCCGCTCGCCTTCATCCGGGGTGCGCGCAGGCAACTGCAGGTCTACCCCTACTACTGCTCCGAACAGGTGGCCAGCGCGGCGCTGCCGATCATCGCGCTCTACCGGGCTCAAAAGACGATCGGCCAACCACTGTTGAAGGGTGATCCAGAGGCTGAGATCGACGAAGCCGTTCGCATCCTCAGCCGGCGACAGCGCGTCGACGGCGCTATCGGGTTCTGGCACTCGGACGACTGGACCAGCCCCTGGTTGAGCGCCTACGCCGGCCAAGTGCTGCTGGAAGCCAAAGCGGCGGGCGCGGCGGTGAACGACACGGTGCTGGATCGCCTCGCCGCCTTCCTCGAGGCGAGCTTGCGGGGCGAGCGGATGGTACGCTCGCCGCTCGTGCTTTGGTATCACTCCAGCTCATCGCTCTACCTCGCGGACCAGGTCGCCGCCGTCGACTTCCTCAGCCAGGTCGGACGTCCTTCAATGCCGGCCGAGAATCGACTGCTCAACCGCGCTGGGCAGATGCGGTGGGAGGGCAGAGTGCGACTCGCCGAGGTCATCGCGCGACGCGACGTCATCGCTGCTCGCCGACTGCTCGAACCCGCTTGGGCGGACGTGCAGGTGGAGGGTCGCCGGGCTTCGCTCCCCGACACGATCATTCACGACCGATACTTCTACTTCCGCTCGACCGCCCGACCGGCCGCCAGGTTGCTCAGCGCCACGCTCGCCGTGCAGCCCACTCATGCGTTGGTGAGCCCGCTGCTCGCGACGCTCGTCTCGCACGGAAGGGTGCAGTCGCGCCGCGCCTGGACGACGCAGGACTACGGCGCCGTTGTCCTGGCGCTGCTTCGGTACGAGGAGTCCCGAACGGGCGCGGCTGAGCGGGCGGCACGAGTTGCCGTCGCCGGACGCGAATTGGCGGAGGTGGCGACCGGCAGCGCGGCTCCGACCGAGGTCGAAACACCGCTCAGCGGCTTGCTCACCGATCGCGACGACGGGGATAGGTCACTCCGCGTGTCGCTCGCCGCTCGAGAAGCGGGAGGGCCGATCTACTACTACTACACGGTTCGCGAAGTGCCCGTCGAGCCGCCCGTCCGGCCCGGCGACAGCGGGATACAGGTGGAGCGCTGGTATGAACTCTACGACCGACCCGGCGAGCCGGTCATCAGCGTCTCGGCGGGCGATCTCGTGCGAGTCCGCTTGCGTATCACAGTGCCGAACGAGCGCCATTTCTTCGTCCTCGATGATCCCCTACCCGCTGGGTTGGAGGCTGTGGACATCAGTCTGCGCACCGAAGGCGAACTGGAGAGCGCCGATCAATACGAGCGCGAGGCCGAGCCTGAGGATCCCTGGTGGTATGGCAGCTGGTACTACGGCTACTGGTCGCCGTTCGACCACCGCGAGCTGCGCGACGACAGGGTGATCTACGCCGCAACGGTTCTCTGGCCCGGTACCTACCAGGCGAGCTATGTCGCCCGCGCCACCACGACCGGAAGCTTCAGCCGACCGCCCGCGCACGCGGAGGAGATGTACAACCCCGGGGTGAACGGACGCAGCGATGGCGGCTCGTTCGCCGTGGGCAACCAGCGCCCGTAGACCGCGTGGAACGACAGGCCTCAACTCGACCATGAAAATCAAGCGCCTTCGCGGGCTGGGTCGACGAACCGCACGGGTATCCGTCATCACCGCTGCCTCGCTTGTCGCTCTTGCCGTGGCGCTGGCTGCCTGGATCGCCTGGCCGCTGCCACCCGAGTTGGCGGACCCCGGACCCGTCCCCAGCTTTTCGATCGTCGACCGACACGGCCTGCTCCTCCGTACGACCCGGGCGCCTGACGGTAGCCGGGGAGGTTGGATACCGCTCGCAGAGATCGACCCGGATATCATCCGTGCCTTTCTCGCGGTAGAGGATGAGCGCTTCTACGAGCATGGCGGCATCGACCTTATTGCCATAGCCCGGGCTACACGTGACAACTTGCGGGCGCGACGCGTGGTCTCCGGCGCCTCCACTATCACGATGCAGGCCGCGCGCATGCTGCGGTCCATTCCCCGCTCCTGGCCGGGAAAGCTGCGACAGATGATGTGGGCGCTTCGCCTAGGTGCTCACCTCGATAAGCAGTCTATCCTCGAACTCTACCTCAATCGACTGCCGCTCGGGCAAGGGACTGTCGGAGTCTCGGCGGCTGCCGCGCTCTACTTCGACGCCTCGGCCGCCGAACTGAGCCTGGGCCAGGCGGCTCTTTTGGCGGCCCTAGCGCACGCGCCTTCACGGGACAACCCTCTCGTCGCCCCTCAGCGTGCCGCGGCACGCAGGGCATTGGTGCTCGGGCGACTGGCGGACCTGGGCTACGCTGACAGAACCGAGGTCGCTGCCGCTCTGGAGGAACCGCTGATCGCTCGCACGAACCGTACGCCGTTCCTGGCACCCCATTTCACCACGCGAATCCTCCAGTGGGCGGAGGCGCGAGGCGAACCTCTGGGCACCGAGTGGCAGACGTCACTCGATCTGGACCTCCAGACCGCCCTGGAGGCGGAGGTGCGCCATACGATCGACGTGCTGTCCGACCGGCGCGCGGAGCACGCGGCCGCCGTGGTCCTCGACAACGGATCCGGCGAAATCCTCGCGTGGGTCGGCTCGCCGGACTTTTGGGCCGACACGGCGGGCCAAGTAGATATGGTCATCTCGCGTCGGCAGCCTGGTTCCGCACTCAAGCCGTTCTTGTACGGACTCGCCCTCGACCGCGGGTTCACGGCCGCGTCGATTCTGCCCGACATTCCGCTCACCTACAGGACGCCCACCGGCGCGTACAGCCCTCGTAACTACGACCGCCGGTTCCGCGGGCCGGTGCGCGTTCGGGAGGCCCTGGCCAGTTCATACAACGTTCCCGCAGTCGAACTGGCGGACCGCCTCGGTCCCGGAGCCCTACTCAACACGCTCCACCTAGCGGGCTTCTCCTCGCTGCAAGGGAGCGCCGACCACTACGGGATCGGTCTGGCGCTGGGAAACGGGGACGTCACGCTGCTCGAGCTTGCCAACGCCTATCGCAGCTTGATCGGCGGTGGCGTGTGGAGGCCGTACGCGTGGCTGGCACCGGGGTCCGGCGCCGGCGCCGAGTCACCGGTCGAGAGGCGTGTCCTCTCCGAGATGGCTGCACACATAGTCCTCGACATCCTGAGCGATCCCGTCGCCCGCATCCCAGGCTTCGGGCTCGATACGCCTTTCGAGTTCCCTTTCCCAGTGGCCGCAAAGACCGGGACGAGCCGGCGTTTCACGGATAACTGGGCGGTAGGAACAACGAACGCGTTCACCGTCGCAGTATGGGTCGGCAATTTCAGCGGTCGCCCGATGGCGGGAGTCAGTGGTATCACCGGCGCGGGCCCGCTCCTGCACCGTGCTATCCTTCAGACCGCGCGTCGATATCCGCCCGGCGGACTGCACGGACCGGGGGATGCGGGGGCGGTGCCAATAGAGATCTGCCGACTCTCCGGTTTGCTCGCGCATCCCGAATGCCCAGCCCAGGTTGAGTGGTTCAAGTCCGGAACCGAGCCCGATCAAGAGTGCGACTGGCACCAACACGGTCATCTGGTCCTCCCGCCGGAGTATGCCGAGTGGCTCGATCAACGGGGCGGCCAGAACGCGTTCGCCGCCGCTGCGGCCGGCTCCGATGACGGCGTGACTTTCGCACAGCGCTTCCGTATTGTCACACCACAGGATGGGGACCGTTACGCTATTCCCTCGAACACCGATCTCCGTTATGCCACCATCGCCCTCCGCGCGGTCGGCAGCAAAGACTCCGGACCGATTCGGTGGTGGGTCGATGGGGTCGAAATCAGTAGTCCGAGATGGCAACTTCAGCCCGGAGCGCATGCCATCCGGGCACAAGCCGCGAGTGGCGACTGGGACGAGGTAAACATCGTAGTCGACAGATAACCCGTGAGGTGCCCGATGAGAACAGGCCTACTCCTTGTCATGCTCCTGTTCACCGTAGCCACAGAACCCGCAGACGCGCAGGAAAAGATGAAGATCTACATCTCCGCGGACATGGAAGGCGTCGTCGGCGTGGTGACCGGCGAGAACTTGGGCCCGTCGGGCTTCGAGTACTCGAAGGCCCGTGAGTGGATGACCGCCGAGGTCAATGCGGCCATCGACGGTGCCCGAGCAGCTGGCGCCACGGAGATCGTCATCAGCGACTCGCATGGTAACGGGCAGAACCTTCTGATCGACAAGCTCCCGCCGGACGTGACGCTCATCCGTTCGTGGCCGCGCCCGTTGATGATGATGGAGGGGATCGACGAAACATTCGACGCTGCAATCTTCATCGGCTACCACTCGAGCACCACGAACAACGAGGGAGTGCGCGCACACACCATGTCCTCCGGCCGTCTGGCCGATATACGGCTCAACGGCATCTCCGTGCCCGAAGCCGGCATCAATGCGGCCATCGCTGGTCACTTCGGCGTTCCCGTCGTAATGCTGTCGGGAGACAACGCGATAGTCGAAGAAGCTCGCGCGCTGCTGGGTGACATCGAGGGCGCGGTGGTCAAAGAGGCGATCAGCTATCACTCGGCGAAGACGCTCATGCCCGAGGTAGCCTACAAGCTGATCCGCGAGAAAGTGACGACGGCTATCGAGCGCACCGCTGACTTCGAGCCCTACGAGCTGTCGACACCGGTCACGCTCGATGTCCGCTTCAAGAACTACCGACCATCCGAGGTACTCGCGTACCTATCCATCGTCGAGCGAACCGACTCGCATAGCATCCGCTTCGTCGGCAAGGACATGATAGAGGTTTCGAAGTTCCTGGAGTTCATGATGCACTACGACGGATCTCTGGCCCCGTAGCCTTAGTTCGGCACGTTGATTCAGCGCCGGTTGGGGCCCATCTTTCTGCATACACGTGCTGCGATAGGGCCCAACCGCAATTCAACGCATCTCGACGGAGGTCCACGGTGAAGCGCCTCGTACAACTGCTCTTCGAGATTCATCGGCGCTTCATCTGGCAAGCGTTCTCCATCTATCTACTCGTCGCCTTCGTTGCCTACCGTGTCAGCGAGCAGATCGCGCAGACGCGCGGCTTGCCCGATTGGTTCGTCCCGGTGGCTGTAGTTCTGCTGGTCGTGGGCCTCCCCATCATATTGACCACAGCAATCGTGCAGGAGGGAATCCCGGCCATTGGGCGATCCGACCCTGCCCTGCGCGTGGACGCCGATCTCTGGAAAAGCGATCCCTCGGCCATGGGCACCGATGGCCGCGGCAACGTTTGGCAGGTATTCACCTGGCGCAATGCGATTCTGGGGGGCGTTGCTGCGTTCACCCTCTGGGCCATGGTTGCGGCCGGGTGGCTGATCCTGGCCGAGAAGATCGTCGACCAAATACAGAACGCCGAACAACAGGAGTCCGTGGTCGACGGCGAGCACTGACGCCGCCTCGGGCGCGCATCTTGTGCCGCTCCCACCCGACTGCCAATTTCCCGGCCAATCGTAATCCGTGAGAGCTTTCTCGAGGTCACATGCACATATGCTAGCTCGCTTCATAGCCGTCATCCTAGCGCTTCAAGCCCCGCAAACCGCCGACACCCCACTCACTATCGAGGGTTACCGCGAGCTCAAACGGCTCTCGGACGTTCAAGTCTCTCCAGGCGCTGCCACAGTGGCGTTCACCGTGCGAGATGTCGAGACGGAAGTGGACGGTTATCGAACCGACGTCTATGTATGGTCGAACGGGGCCGCGCGGTCGGTGACCCCGGGGCTGTCGGGCGCGCACTCGCCTCGCTGGTCACCCGACGGAACGACGCTGTGCTTCCTCGCTCCCGGACGGTCGGCGACCGGTCAAGGAACGGCACAGCTCTGGGCGATCCGCTCGACGTCCGGTGCAGCCCCATCTCAGCTCAGCGAACTGCCGGGCGGCGTGCTGGAGTACGGCTGGGCACCGGACGGCCTCGTTTGGGCGCTTTCCAGCGAAGACGACGGCAGCCGAGGGCTCTGGCGCATCGGTGCGGCCGACGGTGCAACCGAGTACGTGTGGGGTGGTGATCACGGCATTCGCGAGATGGCCGTCAGCCCGGATGGCGGCTCGATCGTCTTCAGCACCAACG
Organism: Gemmatimonadota bacterium; assembly: GCA_039589375.1. Classification (GTDB taxonomy): domain Bacteria; phylum Gemmatimonadota; class Gemmatimonadetes; order Palauibacterales; family KS3-K002; genus JASFMO01. Next base: position 9,337 of record JBDHHL010000089.1, read on the forward strand.
GAACCGGCGCACCCGAGGACTACCACGGCTATAACCTCAGAATCCTCGATGTCGATGCACGGAGGTCACGTGAGCTTACGAGCCGGCTGGGCTCCGAGGTCGCGCCAGCTTGGTCGCCGGACGGGCGTAGCGTGGCATTTCGGGCTCCTCAGAACCCGTCCGTACCATACTCGCAATCGGACCTGTTCGTCGTAGACGTGGCGCGCCGGACCCTGGACAACCTCTCCAACTCCTTCGATCGAACGATTCTCGATCATCGCTGGCCGAGCGGTGGCGACATCATATTCACGGCTGCCGTAGGCTTCGACACGCACCTGTTCGCTGTTCGCCGCAACGGTTCGATCGAACTGGTTAGCGGTGGCGAAATCACAGTCGGCGACTTCGACGCAGAGGCCACCGGCGCGACGTTCTATTTCGTTCACGAATCGCCGACGGAGGCGGCCGAGCTGAGGCGAATCGACGGCTCGGGCTCGGAAACGCTCACATCCCTTAACCAGCTCGCGCACCGCTGGCTGCTAGCGCGGCAGGAGGTCGTGCGCTGGCAATCGCCGGACGGTCTGACCGTGGAGGGCCTGTTGGTCTACCCGGCCCGCTACGAAGAGGGCCGCCGTTACCCGCTCCTGGTAGACGCGGACGCGGGACCGCTGAGCCGCGCGAGGAACGTGCTCGACCAGCCTTCCTTCTACCAGCTGTTCGCCGCCCACGGCTACGCCGTGCTCGCCGTCAACTACCGCGGGAGCAGCGGATACGGAGAAGGTTTCGGAACGGCGCGCAAAGCGGACCTGGCCGGCGGCGACCTCGTCGACCTCTTGACCGGCGTAGACCATGTGATCGACCTGGGCGTTGCCGATTCGACCCGTCTCGCCATCTTCGGCGGCTCCCGCAATGCATTTGGCGCTTACCTGTCGACCTGGGCGATCACTCAAACTAGACGATTCCAAGCCGCCACAGCGATCTACGGCGCGGCTTCACCGAGCTCGCCTAGCAGCGCCCACACGATGACCCCGGAACGCGCCCTCGTGTCCGGCGGTTACCTGGAGCTCCTGGAACGCGAGCGATCGCCGCTTGACTCGATAAGAAGCGTGCGGACACCGCTACTCGTATTCGAACGGGACACTCAGACGCTGATCTCGAGATCCCGGCGCCTCTACAACGCCCTGAGCGAACTTGGGCGAACTGCCCAGCATGTGGCTGTGGCGGGCGGTGCCGCGGCGGCGCCGGCCCCAGGAGATCGTACTGACCTTTTCTTCCGGCAACTCCGGTGGTTCGACAGATACCTGAAATTTGCCGGGGCCGACTTGTTCGACTTCTATCTCGTCGGGGAATGGGTGCCTGGACCGGGCGGCTGGCAGTTGCGCGTCGAAAGCGCCGAACAGCGCTCGGACTATTCTGGGCTGCGGCCGGAGTCGGGCCAGTACCTGGAGATCACCCTGACTCTCGAGCCCAGCGCGACGGCTGTCAGGGACGGGTCATTGCAGGATTTCGAGTTGGATCCCGAGAGCGCCGTATCTCTCATCGGACCCGATAGCAGACTACGGCCGTTCGCCGGTACCGTCACCCAGCTGTTCGGAAGCGAAACCCTGGTCATGGGACTCCCGAGTGCGATCAGAGTCACGGCGACGGGACCAGACGGCGCGCCAACCGCCCTCGGCACCAGGCTCGCTTTTGAGATCTCGGAGACTGCCGCCGAGTACCGGCTCAGTGTAACCGGCTTCGTACCCATCAGGATCTGGGTCGCCGGTAACGACTAGGAACACGGAGGGATATCTTGAACAAGCGGCGTATCACTCTGCTAGCCAGCGGGCTGATTCTCGTCGCGGCGATCGCCTTCGCCGGACGCTTTCCGCAGCACGGGACGCACTTCGGTTTCTGGTCGGTCCTGCCGCCGTTCGTGGCGATCATCCTCGCCTTCGCGACCCGCGAGGTAGTGAGCTCGCTGTTCATCGGGATCGCGCTCGGCGGCGTCATCAGCGGCAAGCTGAACATCGTCAATGAGTACTTGATCCCATCGATCGGAAGCGAAGCCTACGCCCTGATACTTCTCGTCTATCTATGGGCCCTGGGCGGTCTCATTGGGCTCTGGACTCGAACCGGCGGCGCCCTGACCTTCGCGGAATGGGCGGGCAGCAAGATCGTGGTAGGACCGAGGACTGCCAAGTTCTTCGCCTGGCTTATGGGGATCATCTTCCATCAGGGTGGCACGATCAGCACCGTGCTGACGGGGACCACAGTGCGGCCGGTGTGCGACAAGCACCGCGTATCTCACGAGGAGCTGTCCTACATCGTCGACTCCACCGCGTCGCCCGCTGCCACCCTCATCCCGTTCAATGTCTGGCCCATCTACGTAGGTGGGCTGGTGGTCGGTACGGTGCCGTTCCTGTCGACAATGCCGGAGGCGACATACTACTTCTTCAAGGCGCTTCCGTTCAACTTCTACGCCTGGTTCGCGATCCTTCTTACGCTGCTCTTCTCCATCGAGCGGATGCCTTTCCTCCCCGGCAAGCTCTGGGGCAACCTGCCGCTGGTAGTCGGCCGCAAGATGTCGAACGCGATGCTGCGCGCTCGGGAGACGGGTCAACTCAACCGAGAAGGCTCGCAGCCCCTCACATCCGACGAGCTGACGGTGGTGCGCATTGCCGAAGGATACCGCACCGGACTGATCGACTTTTTCGGGCCGATGGGCACCTTGTTGGGAGTCGCGATCATCCCCTATCTCTACACCTTCTTCATCCTAAGGTCCGAGTCTCCGACCCTGCTCATCGCCGAAGCGTTCCTGCTCGCCGTGCTGGTCGGCATCGCCATAGCGCTGATTAAAGGAATGCACCTGAAGATCGCGATCGGCGCGATCATCGACGGCTGCAAGGGCGTCACAATCGGAGCCATCGTCCTCGCCCTCGCTGTGACCTTGAAGAGCGTCGCCGATTCGGTGGGAACAGCGGACTACATCATCGAAATAACCTCGGGGTTCCTGACCCCGGTCATCGTCCCGGCGTTGTTCCTACTCCTATGCATGGTGATCGCATTCTCCACCGGGACTTCCTGGGGCACGTACGCCGTCGTCTTCCCCGTCGCCATGCCGCTGGCCTTCTCGGTCAGCCAGGACCCGTTCTTCTTGACGCTGTGCTTCGGTGCGGTGACGGGC
>JBDHHL010000090.1:0-20774 GCA_039589375.1 Gemmatimonadota bacterium
GGCAATTCGGCGGCGGCGTCGTTGAAGACGGGAACCCCAGCACGCTTGCCGGCCCTGATGAACTCCTCTCGTTTGATCGGCCCTCTCGATTCCGCGATGTTCACGAAGCACAGCATCGCCGTCTTCGGCCCTATGGCAGTCTCGAGTTCGGCAACCGTGTCAACTTCAACGAACTTCACGCCTACGGATCGCGCGGCATGATCGAACGGGATCCGGTGCGCGCTCGGGATGATGACCTCGTCCTTCATCCCACTGGTATCGGGTAGTCGGCGGATCTTTTCCTCGTCACCGCGAGTCACGCACGCGGCGGTCGCCAGCATGATCGCGCCTGCGGCCCCCGAAGTGACCATGGCGGCCTCGGCGCCCGACAGCTCGGCTATTCTCGCACCGGCGGCCCGCTGCAAATCGATCAGCGGCACGAAGTACCGTGACGCCTCAGCCATCGCTTCGCGGGCCTCGGGGACGAGAACCGAGTTGGTCAGCGGCGTGAGTGTCCCGGCAGCGTTGATCAGCGGCTCCACGCCGAGCCGGCGAAAGATGTCGCCGTACTGAGCAGCCAAATAGGAAGCGTAAAGGCGAGACGGCCAGAGCGCTCCAAGCCCCCCGGCCGCGATCACTCCCTTCAAGAACCGACGACGGCTCGTTCGGATCCTCTCGGGCATCGAACCCCCTCTGCCACCTGCTTACGCGCTGGGATACAGCTTGGTCAGCACGAACTCTCTATGTCCCAAAGCCTCGGCGCAGGTCAGCCTGCCGTTCACCGTGCGGGCGACCAGTTGCATCAGCCGATCGCCGGCCTCACTCAGCGTTATGTCGCGGCGCAGCAGGCCGCTCACGTCGAGGTCGATGTGCTCGCTCATGGTCTGAGCGGTTAGGGGATTGCCCGTAACCTTGACGACCGGTTCGATCGGGTTTCCGACGATGTTGCCCTGGCCGGTCGGGAAGAGGTGGATTACCGCACCGGCCGCGGCCATCAGCGTGACGCACTCGGCGGCGGCCGATGACGTATCCATGAAGTTGAGTCCCGGCTTGCTCGGGGCCTCCGCCGGAGCGAGCACATCCACGACCGGCTCGGTGCCGGTCTTCTCTATGTTGCCCTGTGCTTTCTCCTCGATGGTGCTCAGGCCCCCGCGGATGTTACCCATGGTCGGCTGCGAGCCCATCAGATCGACTCCCTTGGATTCGACCAAGTCCGCGTAGTCGTCGAACATCTGCTGGAACCTGGCGCGGACCTCGTCGTCTTCGCAGCGCTCGGCGATCAGGTGCTCTCCCCCGGTCAGTTCTGTGGTCTCACCGAAGAACACGGTCCCACCGGCACCGACCACCGCATCGACGGCATGCGACACCGTCGGGCACGAGGCCAGGCCCGTCGTGGTGTCCGACTCGCCGCACTTGATGCTGAGCCAGAGGTCACCCAGCAAAATCGCTTCCCGCCTCGCTTCCGAGGCGTCCTGCACGAGCTGCTGCGCGGCGCGAGCGGCCTTGCGAATGGTCTCCAGGTCGCCAAAGCGCTCGATCGAGAAGCCTACCACCGGCTTGCCCGAAGCCCGAATACCTTCCACCACCCGTTCTGTCCAGTTGGGCTCGATGCCTATGACTATCGCGGCCGCGACGTTGGGGTTGGTACCCGTGCCTATCAGAGTGCGAAAGTGAAGCTCGAGGTCCTCGCCGAACTGTAGGCGGCCATAGGGATGAGGTAGCGCCAGAGCTTGCGGGATGAGCCGCGCCACACCTTCGGCGGCGGCGTTGGAAATATCGTCCACTGGCAGAACGACGACATGGTTGCGAATTCCGATTCGGCCGTTCTCGCGCCGGTAGCCTGTCAGCTGCATCTGTGCCTCGCTTCCACTCTCATGTGTCGAATGACCACCGGGCCGAGCCGATGTTGTGTACGTGAACGTAGTCGCCGGCCGCGATCGCTTCTTTCGCCAGGCCGATCCTCACCAGGTACTCGGTGACCTCCCCGCCCGCCGGGATGTCACTGACGGCGATCTTGTGGCCGAGGGGAATGTCACCGCGGGCCTCGACCGTGACGGTCTCTTCCGTATCCATAAACACGCCCGTCACCTGCTCCCCCAAGCGGATATCTTCGGTGGCGACACCTACGTCGTCACCTTTGTTGTGTATCAAGAATTTGTGCATAGCAGTCTCCGCTTTCCGCGCTGGTCGTCTTTGTCGGGACAGAGTTTCGTATCCTATAGCCGCGGCCCACGAAGCGCCAGAGATCACTCCGCACCGATCGCCACCGCAGGCTGAATCCTCGTTGCCTGGCGCACGGCTACTGATCCACCCAGAAGCGCCGCCGCGGACAACAGCAAGATCGACCCGCCATACAGACTGGTGTCGAACGCCCGCAGGCCGGGCACGAGCATGTCTAGCCAACCGGCCAGGAGTAGTGCCCCCCATGCGCCCAGCACCGCGCCAATACCGATCACGCCCAGGCTCTGAAGCACGACCAACAGAACGATACGTCCCCGTTTCGCACCGAGCGCACGGATGACCCCGATCTCTCTCCGACGGCGGGATACCTTGAATCGCATCACCGCGTGCGCGCCGTGCATTGCGATGACCAGGGCCAGCGCCCCAACCGCTGCCAGGATGAGCCCGAACCAGCGGAACGGCGCCGACTGGCTCATGGTCTCTGTCTCGAGAGTCGACTCGCGGTAGACTTTTCCCTCCGCCACCAACCCAGCAAGCGCTTGCCTCACGGCCGGAACTGCTCGCTGTCGGTCGCCGCCCACGAGAACCGCAAGATCGGCTGAGAGCGGCGGAGCCTGGAGGATCGGAAGGTAGGCAACGGGTACGGGGCGAACGGAAGCACCGATGCCTCGATCGGCCGCATCCTCCACAACTCCGACTACCGTGTACCACGGGTCGTCGATCCCACCGATCTGCACCATCCTTCCCAGCGGCTCACCTCGCTCGAAGTGACTGCCAGCGAACGTGTGGTTGACCACCATGACCCTCTCTTGGGCGATCCCGTCTGCCGGGGCAAAGTCGCGCCCTTCAAGCAGGCGGATGCCCCTCGCTCGGAAAAACTCCGGGCTCACAGCATGGAGGCGCACGAAGCCTGGCATCACCGGCAGGTATATCCCCGCGTGGTAACATCTGCCGCACTGTGCCGTCACCGCAGCCAACGAGCCGATCCCGAACCACGCACCCGGTGTCGAGAGGCTCTCCGCTTCCAAATCATCCAGGCCTCCGACCCGACCGAGGAGTTCCTCGTAAACCGCGGCGCGCCTGGACTCATCGGCGTACCGACTTGCCGGCAAGTCGAGCTGAAAGGTGACCACGTCTCCGGGGTCGTATCCGGCTTGCTCCGCTTCGACGTTGAGTGACGCGTTCCGAATCAGGAGTCCCGCACCGATCACGAGCGCTATCGAGACGGCCAGCTGCAAGATCGCCAGCAAATCCTGGAGAATCAGCTCGCCCCGACCGCCCGTCCCATCGGCTCCTCCCACAAGCGCTCCGCTCAGATCGGAGCGGCGCACCACTCCTGCCACCGCGATCAGCGAGAACGGCACCACGACGAGCAATGGAGCGGCTACCGCCAGCATCAGGACGTGCGGGTCGAGGCCGCTCTGCATCTCGAGGCCATGCGGCCAGCTCGCACGCACGAGGCCCGCGCCTGCGAGTCCAACGGCGCTGCCCAGGAGCGCACCGAGCGATGCCAGTACCAGGCCCTCGGCGAGCAGGCCACTCAATAGGCGTCGCGTCGAGGCGCCCACCGCGATGCGAAGTGCCAACTCGGGGGTGCGGGTCGAAGCCCTGATCAGTACGAGAACGATGACCGTGGCGCATCCAACGGCGAGGGCAAGCGTCGCAACGACGCCCAGGACCTCGAGCAGGTTCTTGAAGTGCGCGGCCTGAAGCATTGCGGGAGGCCATAGTGACTCGCTCCAGCCGGCACCCCAGCCCGGATCGCGGATGTAATCCGGCGCAATCGCGGCACTGAGATGCAGCGGGTCCAGCGAGTCCAGGCGAAAGAGAGCCAGGATCGAGAGGGCTACCGCGACGCCGAGGGCGAGCGATACTACAGCCGGGACCGTGAAGCCGGGCTCTCGGACGAGCGATGACAGCGCGTATCGCAGATCGTCAGAGAATGCGCGTCGCATGGACATCGAGCCAATGTAGACGCGTGCTCAGAAGACGGTCAACGCAAACCACAAAAGGTAGGCCGGCATAGCCAACCTACCTTTTGTGTTCCTCGATCTAGCAATCCCACCTGCCGCTCGAGGTCTGATGGTCTGTCACGGAATTGGGCTAGCACGCGGACTACTCTTGTAGCCTAGCAGGCAGCGATCATGTGACGGTCATGCAGCCGATCATGCCGGTATCATGCGCATCAGGTAACGGTCAGGTGCCTATCACGTCCCCTGCCTCGGGTTCGAGCCACGAATTGCCCGGGCACCTGTAGTATGCCACCCGTCGTTGCTCAGCGGCGGCGGGATCGGCATCTTGAGGCGGGCTTTGAATTGCGAATACCGAACATCGAATGTCGAATATCCAAGTACAATTCTTCATTATTGGCTGTCCGATATTCTGCCTTCGATATTCAAAGCTGGCAAATTCAAGGCGGCCAACCCGTCTCGATCACAGTGGTGGAGGACTAGTTGCCAGCCCATCCACCCGGATCCAGGACTCGGACGTGCTCTATGGCCAGAATCGAGAGTAATCGCAGCGTGGCGCTCGGCGCGGTGATGCTCGCGGCGAACGCAGTGCTGAGCTGCGCGCCCGCGGGACCTGCGGAGCCGCAACCGCCCGCAACGACGTTCCCGTTCGAGAACGCCGCCCTTCCCGTGGAGGAGCGCGTTAACGATCTCCTTTCACGGATGACGCTCGAGGAGAAGGTCTCCCAGATGCTGCACGGGGCGGCTTCCGTGGATCGACTGGGGATTCCCGAATATGACTGGTGGAGCGAGGCGCTGCACGGCGTGGCCCGCGCCGGCAGAGCCACCGTCTTTCCACAGGCGATCGGCCTCGCCGCGACTTGGGACACCGACCTGATGTTCCGCGTCGCTACGGCGACCTCTGATGAGGCCCGCGCGAAGCACCACGACTCGGTACGGAAAGGACGGCGCGGCATTTACGAGGGACTCACCTTCTTCTCGCCCAACATCAACATCTTCCGTGACCCGCGCTGGGGGCGCGGGATGGAGACCTACGGAGAGGACCCGTACCTCACCGGCCGAATGGCCGTAGAGTTCGTCCGAGGCCTACAGGGTGACGATCCGCGCTACCTGAAGACCGTGGCCACAGCCAAGCACTACGCCGTGCACAGCGGGCCCGAACCGGACCGGCACACGTTCGATGCCGTCGTCGACGAGCGTGACCTGCGCGAGACTTATCTTCCCGCATTCCGAGCCGCTATCGTCGAGGCCAACGCGGGTTCGGTGATGTGCGCCTACAACCGCACCCTGGGAGAGGCGTGCTGCGCGAGCGACCTGCTTCTCCAGCGGATCCTGCGCGACGAGTGGGGCTTCGACGGCTATGTGGTCTCAGACTGCTGGGCGATCCAAGACATCTACGCCACGCATAAGTTGGTGGCCACCGCGCCCGAAGCCGCGGCGATGGGCGTCGCCGCCGGCACGGACCTCAATTGCGGAGTCACGTACGACAGCTTGGTGACGGCGGCCGAGAAGAGCCTCATATCGGAACAGCAAATCGATGTCTCGTTGAAGCGCCTGCTGCGGGCTCGTTTCGAGCTTGGGATGTTCGACCGGCCTGAGCGCGTTCCTTACGCTCACATTCCCATCGCCGTCAACGACTCGGAACCGCACCGGCGCCTCGCGCTGGAAGCCGCACACAAATCGATCATACTGCTCAAGAACGACAACGATGTCCTACCGTTAGCGAAGGACCTCGACACGATTGCCGTCATCGGACCCAACGCCGATGACGTCGAGGTCCTCCTGGGTAACTACAACGGCGTTCCCTCGGATCCGATCACACCACTGGAAGGGGTTCGTCGCAAAGTCACGCCGGCCACCGAAGTGGTTTATGCACGCGGATCCGATCTGGCCCTGAACACGCCAGCCTTTGAGGTCATCCCGTCGGAAGCGCTGCACAGCGAACGGCCGGGCGGTCGCGTCAACGGTCTCGAAGGAGAGTACTTCAACAACTACGACCTCGACGGCGAACCGTTCTCGACGCGAGTCGACGAGACGATCGACTTCGCCTGGTGGGAAGAGGCACCGCTGGAGGGGATGAAGGCCGATAGCTTCAGCGTGCGCTGGACCGGCACACTGCTGCCACCGGTCTCCGGAAAGTATGCCCTCGGCGTGAGGGTGTTCGGCCATGCTCGGCTCTTCCTGGACGACTCTCTGATCGTCGAGTACAGCGACCGCCACGTTGTACTGACCCAGTGGGCCGATGTCGAGTTGGCGGCGGGCGCGCCGCGCTCGATCACCGTCGAGTACCGGGACCGACGCGCGGACGCGTTTCTGCAGCTCGTCTGGTCAAGACCCATCCCGGACCTGCAAGAGCAGGCGCTGGAGGCTGCGGCGTCCGCCGACGCCGTGATCCTGGTCATGGGGCTGTCGCCGCGGCTCGAAGGCGAGGAGATGCGCGTTGAGGTCCGGGGATTTGCGGGCGGCGACCGCACCGAGATCGGGCTGCCGGCGCCTCAGCGAGCCCTGATCGAAAGCGTAGTCTCGCTGGGGAAGCCGACCGTGCTGGTGCTGCTCAACGGCAGCGCGCTGGCGGTGAACTGGGCGGCGGACCACGTCCCGGCCATCCTCGAGGCCTGGTATCCGGGCCAAGCGGCCGGTACCGCTCTGGCCGATGTTCTGTTCGGCGACTACAACCCCGCCGGGCGATTGCCGGTCACCTTCTACAGATCGGTGGAGCAGCTTCCCCCCTTCAGCGACTACCGCATGCAGGGGAGAACCTACAAGTACTTCGAGGACGAACCGCTTTTCCCGTTCGGCCACGGACTCAGCTATTCAAGCTTCCGCTACGATAACCTGCGACTGCCGCCGACGGTGCGCGCAGGCGACTCGCTCGTGGTCTCCGTCGATGTGGAGAACATCGGCGCGTTGGCGGGAGAGGAGGTGGCCCAACTCTACCTCACCGATCTGGAAGCCTCCGCTCCGGTGCCGATCCGCTCGCTGCAGGGGTTCGATCGGGTCTTCCTGAGGCCCGGCGAACGTCAGACCATCTCGTTCACTCTGACGGCACGTCAACTGTCACTCATCGACCGAGACTTCCGGCGTGCGATCGAACCGGGCGCCTTCGAGGTCAGCATCGGCGGGAAACAACCTGGCTTCACAGGTATCGCCGACGCCCATACCACGGGCGTCGTCTCCGGGTCGTTCGAGATCATCGGGGCCACGATGTACATCGAAAACTGAACCTTCAGACTATCCAAACCGTAGGAGGTCGGCATGAAGAAGATCCTGATAACGTTACTGATGCTGCCGCTAACCAGCCTGACCGCGCTTGCCCAATCCGGTGAAGGTCTCAAGGTCTTCATCTCGGTTGACATGGAGGGTATCACCGGCGTCGTGAACTGGGAGGACGTCAGTCGGTCGGGGAAGGACTACGACTACTTCCGGCGGATCATGACAGAGGAAACGAATGCGGCCATCGAAGGGGCGCTGGCTGCAGGCGCGACGGAGATAATCGTCCGCGATTCCCACGGTTCCGCCCGGAATATCCTGCCGGCGTTGCTCAACAAGAACGCTCGCCTGATACGTGATTGGTCCGGCGGCCCGAAGGGCATGATGGAGGGGATCGACGAGAGCTTCGACGCGGTCATCTTCATAGGCTACCACGCAAAGGCGGGCACCCCGGATGCGCTGCTCGAGCACACTTCCTCCGGCAACGTCGCGGACTTCTCGATCAACGGCCGTTCCTTACCGGAGGCAGGCTACAACGCGATGATCGCCGGTCGCTACGACGTGCCCGTCGTGTTCGCCGCCGGGGACAAGGCGCTCACCGAGCAAGTGCAGGCGTTGCTGGGCGCGGTCGAGACGGTGGCGGTCAAAGAGGGCATCGGGGCGGCGGCGCTGAGCCTGCACCCGGAAGTCTCACACGAGCGGATCCGCGCCGGCGTCGAGCATGCACTGCGTAATCTGAGCCGCTATCAACCGCTGAAGTGGCCGGCGCCGTACACGCTCGTGCTGAGGCTCAAGAACGAGGAAGCGGTCTACAATGGATCCCACTACCCCGGCGCCAGGCGAACGGGAGACTGGGAGCTGACGTACACGAGCGACGACTTCCTCGAAATCATGTACGCCTACGGCGTCATGAGGCGTTAGCCCTTCGTCAAGCGCAAGGATCAGCGATCAAGAGACGGCTGCAGATCGGCGAAGGAAAACTCGAGAGTGAGCGCGCGGGCGGTGGCCTGCAGGACTCCGCCCGCCGAAACGTCTTTTCAGCCATGTAGGTTGAACCACGCTGCGGGTTCCTAGCGATTGCGGAACCAGGGACGCTCCATCAGCAACCGGGGCCGGGCCGCCGCCGTGTTGCTGAGCACTCTCTGTAACACGCAGGCGCTGTAGTAGATCTCCGCGTTGCCAGCGCCGAGGTCCGTCTCCCCCGCCTTGACGCCGCCGTAGACAGTGAGACCGCCCACAGCGATCAGTTCACCCTTCACGATCACGGGGCCGAAAAAAGTGAATCCGCCCCCTGCTCTCAGATCACCCTCCACGAGCAGCAGGCCTTGCCCTACCTGATTGGCAGCGAGGCGGAGATCGCCCTCGGCATGGATTGTCGGGAACCAATTCGCGCACGGTGCCCCCGGATTCAACGGATCGCCCCAGTTGTAGGGATCCCTGCTATCGCAGCTACCGTCAGCGTTGTAGGAGGGTCCGGGTTTCTTGCCGGAAATCACTTCGCCGCTAGGCAGCACGACCTTCGCGTCGGCGGCCAACTCATCGAACGTGATGTCGCCCAAGTCGAAGAACCCATCGGTGTTCTTGTCCTCCAACAACGGCGGCACCCCCAATACCTGCGCGGCACCCTTCTGCTTGTACTTCAGCAGGTCGACCATGACGATGCCGGCCATGTCTCCATCGATAGCCGAGCAGTACCGGCCGTTCCACATGGCAGGAATGTTGTCGAAGCCGACGACGTCCGCCGTCCCCGCCAGGCTGGCGCTGTCCAGTACCTGCAGCGCCCCCTTGAACGGGATCTCCGGCGGCAGCGCGTGGACGAGCAGGCCAGCGCGCTGGATGGTCCCATCGGGCGCGATTCCCTCGGTCCGCACCGCGAACAGGGAATGAACCGAGCTTCCGTCACCCAGCTTGATGACGCCGGTCCTGTAAGACGCTTCGCCCGGCAAGGTCCCCGCGTCCAATAGCCAGTAACCGCCCGCGGGCACCAACGTGTCGGGCACCGTCCACTTGCTCAGGCCACGGGCGAGGCCGGCCTCCGCGGCGTAGAAGGCCACCTCGCGCGACGTTGCCCGGATCTGCGAACGCGCTTCCTGCCATGCCAGCGAAATCCCGACCGCTCCGAGCACGGAGAAGACGACGAGCATCATGACAGTTACCGGGAGGCCGAAGCCACTTCGGCACATGAGCTTAGACCTAGAAGCCATGGGTCCTCTCACTCGTCAGCGTTCCTCATCTTGACATACAGCGTCCGCTCACCGCTGAGGGGATCGCGGCCCCAAGTGATCGCGGGCGAACAGCTGAGAAAGAACTGCGCGACATATGCAAATAGTCGCCAATATCCGAACCATAGAGCCGCCGGGTATGTCCTGTTATAGGCAGGTAGCGCCTAACCTTACGGCTCTATAGACTACCCCGTGGAGGCTAAGAAGGCGCAATGGCTGTGCCAGCCATCGAACGGCCGGAGACTGCCAAGTGCTACACCGAATACCGAGCCCCGCGGCCCGCGCGCTCAGCAGGCCAAGTTCTTGCCTATCGCTCGCCGCCATGCACTTCGCGAGCGCGAGCAGGCGCCTCACCCGGTTACGCAGGCCACCTCTACACTGCCTGTAACCCAAGACGCAGAGGATGAACCATGAGCGATGAGAGCCTTACGGATTGGCGCCGCACCTTCAATCGCTTCGTCGGTATAGCGGCAGCCGTCACGGGCGTGCTGATCGTGTTGTCCAGCTTCTTGTTCGTGACCGACCCCTTCATGTGGTACCTGACCGTCGCCGTCGGCCTAGTCGTCGCCGTGCTCGGTTTCGCCTACGGAATGTTCCCATTTCTCACCAGCCAGCGCCGCTATTACGCGCTACGGCACGAGGTAGAAGCATTCATCGACCTCGTGCGCGACCTCAACAAGGCGGCGACTGCGCACGGGAAAGGCGAGGACTTCGATCGCGTCAAGGCAGCGATGCACGAGGCGGTCGAACGCATGGCCGACGCCGCCGGCCGGGAAGGAAAGCTGTAGGAAAGGCGGCGGCTTCGCGACCACCCAATCCTGGGCCAGCCGGCGCCCGAACGGCCATAACTTGAAGGCGGGCAGCACCCTGAATGGCTCCGCCCGCCCGAACGGCCTTGCGGCCGCGTAGGTTTGAATCGCGCCGCGCGTCCCTACCGATTGCGGAACCAGGGACGCTCCATCAGTAACCGCGGCCGGGCGGCCGCCGTGTTACTGAGCACTCGCTGGAGCACGCAAGCGCTGTAGTAGATCTCGGCGTTGCCCGCGCCCAGGTCCGTCTCGCCCGCCTTGACTCCGCCGTAGAAGGTGAAGCCGCCGAGGGCGACCAGTTCACCCTTCACGATCACGGGGCCGTAGAAGACGAATCCCCCCTCAGCCACCAGGTTTCCTTCTACCAACAGCAGCCCCTGGCCCACTTGCTTGGCCTTGAGGTGGAGATCGCCTTTCGCATAGATGGTCGGGAACCAATTCGCGCACGGTTGTCCCGGGTTCTCAGGATCCCCCCAGTTGTCCGGATCCAAAGTGTTGCACGTACCGTCGGCGTTGTAGGACGGCTCCGGGTTCTTACCCTCCATCACCTTGCCGTCGGCCAGCACGATGTCCGCATCCGCGGCCAACTCATCGAAGGTGATGTCGCCCAGGTCGAAGAAGTTGGCCGTGTCCGGATCTTCTTCCAGCGGCGGGTTGCCTTTCACCTTCGCGCCACCCTCACGCTTGTACTTCAGCGTGTCGGTCATGCTGACGCCGGCCATGTCTTCGTCGAGCGCCGAGCAGTATGGGCCATTCCACATGGCGGGGATGTTGTCGAGGCCGACGATGTCCGCCGTACCCGCCAGGTAGGTGCTGTCGAGCACCTCCAGTGCCGCCTTGAACGGGTTCTCCAGCGGCCGCGTGTGGACGAGCAGGCCGGCGTGCTGGACGAAACCGTCGCGCGCGATCCCCTCGGTCCGCACCGCGAAAAGGGAATGGATCGAGCTTCCGTCACCTAGCTTGATGACGCCGGTCCTGTAAGACGCTCCGCCCGGCAACGTCCCCGAGTCCAATAGCCAGCGCGTGCCCGCGGGCACAAGCGTGTCGGGCACCGTCCACTTCCTCAAGCCCCGCGCGAGGCCCGCCTCCGCGGCGTAGAAGGCCACCTCGCGCGACGTCGCCCGGACCTGCGACCGCGCTTCCTGCCGTGCCAGCGAGACCCCGACCACTCCCAGCACGGCGAAGACGATGAGCATCATGATGGTCGCCGGTAGGCCGAAGCCACTCCGGCACATGAGCCTAGACATGGGAGCCATGGATCCTCTCACTCGTCAGCGTTCCTCATCTTCACATACATGGTCCGGTCCCGTCGCAGTGGATCGCCGCCGCGCGTTGTCGGAACGACGCCGATGGCGGCTATACCGATCTCTATACCGACGATCGAGTCCAAGACGGTCGTTGGATTGCCTTCAGCATCATAGTAGCCCAGCCGCAGGATCGACGACGCGGAAGAATCGGCGGGCGCCAGCTCCGCGATCGTCGTCGGCGTTCCCCCGAGCGCGTCGGTCTTGAGCACCCACTTCCCGTTCTCCGCGACCCTCCAATAGCTGGCCGGTTTGTAGACCCGCAACGGTGCGCCGAGCGGCACCTGCGACAGGACGCCGTTCAACGCAGGGACCTCCGCCACCCAACCCTTGGTTGCCGTTCGCTACGGTGCCGATCGCCGCCATCTTCCAGTGATCATCCTTATAGGTCGCTTTGGCGCCCTGCGAATAGACGGCGGCGCTGTCGAGCTTCAGCGGCGGCGAGTTGGTCAGCGAGGTGACCGTGATCTCCGCGTTCACCGCCATCCGTCTATCGCAGACCCAGTAGATGCCGCGAAAAGCCCGCAGCACGACCGAGTCCTCGCTGGCGTAAATCACATCGCTGGCCGACGGGTTGAGCGGCAACAGCTCTGGAGTGACCACCGTTACTGCAAGCGGTTCGTCGTGTTCGCCGCGTCTCCCGCCACCAAATAGAATCGTTGCTGCTGGATCAGCACGCCCATCATCGACGCCAGCACGATACTGACGAGGATGATGGCGATGAGGATCTCGACTAGGCCGCCGCCGCGTTCCGCCCGAAGCCGGCCCGTCATTGTCTCAGCAGCGCGGTGGTGAGCGTATCGCGCCGCACCCCCCCGGGAATGCCGTACTTGTAGATCAGAACGATCTCTTTGGCCGACGATGACGCACTGATCGTCCACGCCATCTCCACCCCCAGGTCTTCCGCAGTACCGTTGGCCAACACGTCGTAGTCGGTCGATAACAACTCCTCAACCTGATGCCGCGCGATCGCGAGAGCTCTCAACCGAACGTGCGAGGAGTTCAGACTGGCACCCACCCGAGCGGAGGTCCCGACTATCCCCAGCAGCGCCGTCGAGAAGATGACCAGCGCTATCAAGGCCTCGGTGACTCCGACTCCAGACTCAGACCGTAGCGGTCCTCTCCGAAGCTGTTTCGAGCTAGTAGAGGAACTCTTCATTTCTTCTCCGTTTCCTCCAGCCGCTTTAGACGGCCCTGTGACCTTCGCGCCCCATCGATCGTCACGGGCGGACAGCAGACTAACAACTGCGCGACGTATGCAAAAAGTTGCCAAGATCGGCCACTTCTGGCCGCGGGGCACGTGACCGTATTGGCAAATGGCGCCTAGTTTTAGACCTAAACAGTCGACCCCGCGACCCGGGTATAGGCGCAATCGCTGTGCCATCCGCCGAGTCGCCACTGAGGCGCGACGCGCGTTATCTTCCTGCCGAAACCCGCGATGGGGAGGATTGCCATGACTAAGAGGGGCCGGTCGGACTGGCGCCGTACCGTCAATCGCTACGTGGGGCTGGTCGCCGCCGCGGCAGGCGTGGGCATCGTGTTGAGCAGCTTCCTCTTTCTCACCGATCCGTTTCTCTGGTATTGGACGGTGGCGGCCGGTCTGGTGCTCGCCGTGCTCGGTTTCGCCTACGGGCTGTTCCCCTTTCTCACCAACCAGCGGCGATATCACGGCCTGCGGAATGAAGTCGATGCGTTCGTCGATCTCGCCCGCGACCTCAACACCGCCGCGCTAGCGCAAGAGGGAGACGACGACTTCGACCGGTTGAAGTCCGCTATGCATGACTCCGTTGAGCGGATGGGCGACCTGGCCGGCCGGGAAGGAAGTGGCTAGAGGGCGCTACTGGACCGGCACCTCGCTCAGCAACGCCATCGTGTTCCCGTCGGAATCGCGAAAGAAAGCCAGCCACAATTCGTGACTCTCGGCTCTGTGTACGACCGCCGGCTCGCTCACGAACTCTACCCCTCGAGCGGCCAACGCGTCGTGAGCGGCGCTGACATCCTCTACGTTGAAATAGATGATGTGAGAGGGCGCGTCACCTTCCTCGCCCGCTGCCATTCCGATCATCAGTCGGATATCTCCGCACTGAAAGAAGGACATCCCTTCCGCCTCGAACAGCAACTGCATCCCCAGCACGTCCCGGTAGAAGGCCGTCGCTTCCTCGAGGTCACGTACGGTGACGGCGATTTGCCCGATAGACGATAGCCCGAAATCGAAGCCTGCAGGCGCCATATCGTTTTCCCCCCTCGATCCGACTCTGCGCGCCGTCTAGACTCCGCGCCTCGACCGGTGGCCGATAGGGCCAGCAGGCGCTAGTCTCTCTACTTGTCATCCGGCGTGGCAGGCCACAGTTTGCTAGTGCATTCCTCTACGCCGTCGCCTGTATACTGTAAGTGAGGGAACCATGGTAGAGAAGGGCCACGGTAGTTGGCGTCGCACGTTCAATCGCAACGTTGGGCTCGGGGCCACGGTCCTCGGCCTCGCAATCATCCTCAGCAGCTTCCTGTTCCTCGACAATATCGTAGCCTGGTACGCTACGATCATGGTCGGTCTCCTCATCGTCTTGAGCGGGTTCCTGTATGGTGCCTACCCGATCCTGACCAGCGAGCGGCGCTATTTCGCGCTGCGCAAGGAAGTCGAGCAATTCATCAAACTGGTCCGGAAGCTGAACGACGTCGCCAAATCGCCCCAGTCGGAGGAAGACGTAGAGACCGTGAAAGCCAAGATGGCTGAGTCGATCGAGCGGATGGCGGAGATGGCAGGCAAAGCAGGAGAGCCCTCTACCACCTGACCTAATCCGACGACAGGCCTTCCGAGCGTTTGCCCTGGCCTATCGAGAGCAGCGCTTCTCGCGCGATCCACGCTGTCTTGACCCACAACCTCACGACACCCCCTACCTGGAGGGCAAATGGAAGCCTCACAGCCAGTAGCGAAGCGACGTTACACCTCTCTGGTCGCCCTAGCCCGGCGCGCCCGCGCCACCTTCGAGCGTTTCCCCCTCGTCCTTATCGCGGCGATCGGGGCCGCCGTAGTACTTCATCGCCTCGCCGACATCGACTTCGATGAGGCGAAAGGTGCGCAGGCGCTCTATCCGATCCTCATGACCTGCGTGCTCGCGGTCCCGCTCTTCTTCTCGGTGCGGTTACTCGGCGAGAGTCGCAACTGGCCGCGGGTCCTCCGTCTCGGTGTGCCGCTTGCCGGCCTGCTAGCCCTGCTGGCCTACTACGCGTTACTCCCTTACCCAATCAAGATTGCGAACCTCGTGCAGTTCTTTCTGTTGCTCACGGTCCTGCACCAACTTGCCTCCTTCGTCCCGTTCTTCGGCCGGTCGGGAGAAGAGAACGGATTCTGGCAGTACAACAAGGTACTCCTCTTGCGTTTCGCCACCGCCGCCCTCTACTCGACCGTCCTTTGGATCGGACTGGCCCTAGCCATCGGCGCTTGCGAAACGCTGCTGGACTTCGATTTCGACTCCGAAATCTACCTGCAGCTATGGTATTGGGCGGTAGCAGTCTACAGCACCTGGTTCTTCCTAGCCGGGATTCCAGAAGACGTACGGGGGCTCCAGACGGTACGAGATTATCCGACGGCGCTTCGCGTCTTCTCTCAGTACGTCCTCATTCCGCTGGTCGCCATCTACCTGGTAATCCTGTACGCGTACCTGGCGAAGATCCTCATCGAGTGGAACCTGCCCAAGGGCTGGGTGGGATACCCTGTCACTGGCGTCGCCGTCACCGGCATGCTCGCGTTCCTGCTCGTGTATCCGATACGGGAACAGGCGGAGAGCGCCTGGATCGCGACCTACGCGAAGTACTTCAACTGGCTGCTCTTACCTCTTATCGGGTTGATGGCGGTCGCGATTGGCACGCGCATCGCCCAGTACGGCCTGACCGAGCTTCGGTACATCGCCGCTGCTGCCACTGCGTGGCTCCTTGGCATCGCCATCTACTCCTCGTACCGAAAGCGAACGGACATCCGAGCGGTTCCCATCTCGCTTGCGGTGGTGGCCCTCCTCTCGACATTCGGGCCGTGGAGCGCGACCGCCGTATCACGCGCGAATCAGCTGGGGCGATTGCACACGATGCTTATCCGTGAAGAGGTCATGGTAGATGGTGTCCTGGTGAACGAGCCACGCAGCATCGAGTTCGATAGCGAGAAAGAGATCAGCAATGTCGTGAAGTACCTGCACGACTACCACGGACTCGAGACGATCCGCTCATGGTACGCGCGATCCGATCTCCCCGAGGACCTAACACCTTCGCTCGCGATGGAGGAGATGGGCCTCGACTACATCGGCAGGTGGGTCGCTGAGTCGGACGAGTTCTACATCGATGTGCCCTCGCCCAATCCGCTCGCGGTCGGGGGCTTCGACTACCTGTATGAGGCTTCAGAATTCTGGGGTGACGAACCAAGCCAGTTCCGTGCCGCTATCGACACCGCCACCTATTTGTCGCTGCGGGGAACGATCGTCCGCCTCGCCATGGCAGCAGATCCGTCCGCCACGCTGGAGGTGGACCTGGCTCCGGCGATACTCGACCTGCGCGCGAGAGACGAACGGGGCGAGTCCCTTGGCCCGCCGGCATCAGCCGTCGAGGCCGAGAACGAGCAATACCGATTGACGATATACCTGAAGGCCGTCGGCGGATCCGGAGACTCGACCTCTCTCCGCCTGCGCCAGCTTACAGCCGTGTTCCTGGTCGCCAAGAAGTAGTACTGGGATCGCTGCGATCTGCTTGCGGGGGCCCTACAAGACCGCGGGGACGCGCGAACGCGGTCGCCGACATGCTGACGCCGAGCCAGACCATCGCACCGTACGCCCAGACTCCCACCTGATCGCCGCCGCGGTACACGAAGACGTCGATGAAGTTCTTCGCCTTGTACTTCTCCTCGCGACTGACGACGGTGTAGAGAATCTCCCGGGTGGGTCGCGCTACCCCATAGTTGCCGGCACGTCTTAGCGTCTGGAATACCACCAACACACCGAGGAATGGCCAGAGCCCTAATCCGGTGAAGCCTAGAATGCACACGGCAGGCAGTATGGACAGTGTCACCGCCACGCCCAGCCATTTGATCAAGCGGCCCGTAAGGAAGATTTGCGTCAAGAGAGTCAGTACGTTCACCGCCACATCGATCTTCGCGAAGAACGCGGTGCGCACCGCGCGATCGAGGATGGTCTCCTGGATGATCCACGTCTGCTGAGAGTAGAGGAAGGTGGAAACAATCGTATAAAGAAGCATGTAGCCGCAGATGCCCAGCAGATACGGCGAGCGGAAGACTTGGGCGATGCCGGCAAGGATACCGCCGCCGATGCGCTCGTCAGAGGTACGCTGCGGTTTGTCCGACACGGATTTCACGGATGCTGGTGCGAGGGTGACCCGCTTAGAAAGCTGACGCACACATTGCACGGCTATCTCGATCAGCAGCACAGAAATCAGAATCAGGTGCACCGGCCCGATCACCTCCGCCAGCACGGCGGTCGTTCCGGCACCCAAGATCGCGCCCAGCGTGCCGCCAACAGCGATGAAACCGAACAACCGCTTGCCCTGATCGCTGCGGAACACGTCGGCCATGAACGCCCAGAAGACGGAGACGACGAAGAGGTTGAAGACGCTGACCCACCAGTAGAAGGCCCGCCCGATCCAGATGTTCGCGCTCTCCGGCGCCAGTTTCAACAGCAAGAAGAAGATGAGCAGGTTCGACATGAAGAAGCGGTACGTGTACGAGATGAACACCGTACGCGGAAGCCTCGCCACCAACGCTGCGAACGGTGGGTGGACGAGAAGACTCAAGATGAGCGTTCCGGTGTACATCCACGGCAGCGTCCGCACACCGCTGGCAACAGCAACCTCGTCTCGGATCGGCCGCAGGATGTAGTAGCTGGCGAGAATGAAGAAGAAGTAGGCGCAGGATAGCAGCAGTACACCGACTTCATCATCCCTGACATCGACACCGCGCCGCAGCGCGCGCGTGGCTAGTTTCAGCTCATGAAGCTTCATCGGGCTTCCGATGGCGATGCCGATGAAGATGGCTAGGCGTCGCCGTCCCGAGCATGCCAGGCCGCGAGAACCTCCTGCTCCTTCTCGGCGTCGAGTCCCGCGCGCGGACTCGCGGTACGCTCCTCCGGCAGCGTCTTCCACCACTTCAGGGTATCCCTCGCGGTCACGGCGAGCGGACGGTAGGTCAACCCAGCGGCAACGGCACGGCTGTTGTCCATGGAAGCGAAGCCGGCCATCTCGCCACGCGGTGGTATCCACGCCGTCATGTGACCCCACGGCGCCACCTGGTGCTCTGCCAGGAAGTCGGCGTCTACCCAGGTAAAGGAGATCTCGTTGCTGACGACGGCACGCATACCGTAGAGCAGTTCAGCCATGCTGAGCGGCGATAGCGGGCCGACGCCGCTGAAGGTACCGAGCGTCCGGTTCTCTAGGAGGCGGATATCGAACTCGGCCAAGTCTCGCGCGTCGATGTACTGCGTCGGGTCGGTGGGCTCACCCGGCGCCATGACCTCGCCGCCGCGTGCGACGCGGACGGGCCAGTAGGTCCAGCGATCGGAGCGGTCGCCGGGCCCCACGATCAGGTGCGGGCGAACGATGATCGCCCCTTCGGGAAACGCCTTTCTCGCCTCTTCCTCGCAGAGCGCCTTCAGGGCTCCGTACGTCTGGCCAGTGATCTCCTCGACCGTCGGATCGTCGATCGTGGCGACGGGGTCGTCCTCGTTGATTCCATCCTTGCTGAAATCGGCGTGTACCGAGAGCGACGACGTAAACAGATAGGTGTCCGCCGCGTCCTTCAGCAGCCCCGCGGACTGGCGCACCCAGCGCGGGATCGAGGACGAGTTGTCGATCACGGCATCCCACTCGCGACCCTCGAGGGACTTGAGATCGTTGTCCCGGTCGCCCGTCAGCTTCTCGACTTTGTCGAACAGCTCCGGGTGCACGGTCGGTTCGGTGCGGCCGCGATTGAAGATGGTGACTTCGTGGCCGCGAGCGAGCGCATACTTGATCTGGTGCGGGCCGGTGAAAGCGGTTCCCCCCAAGATGAGGATACGCAGCGATCTTTCAGCTTTTTGGATCTTCGGCTCCTGTGCGTGCGCTTCGCTCAGCATTCCCATGCCGAGGGCACCACCGGCAGCCGCCGTCACCTGTAGGAACTCTCGTCTCGTCGTCGACATGGCCTTAGCTTCCTTTTCGGCGGGTCTCGATTCGTTCGGTCAGTCCCAGCGCGAGGGCTACTGTTCAAATGAGCTTCACATTCTACGGCCAGCGGAGCCGACGTGCCAGGCGCGCGGCATGACCCTCGGCCGGTACCGCCGGCCCAACTGCGTTCGTTGACGGCCCCAGCGCCGACTCTCTAAATTCCGCACGCACTGATCTCAAAGACGGAGCCACGGCGGTGGTCGTCGCCGCCGAGCCCAACGAGCCATTCTTGTCATCTACCCGGGAGGTCTAAATGCACTCGCTGAAGAGACGCGCGGGCATCTTCCTCATCGCCCTAGCGGGGTTCGCCTGCGCTACCGCGAGCCAGCAGCCCGCCACGCTGTCAGAACAGGACGTGGAGGCGATCCGCACGCTGATCGAGCAAGACTTCACATCCAGGCTGGCCGCACACGACCTGGAGAGTATCGGCGCGATGCTCACGGAAGCGGCCGTCATCATGCCGTTCGGTGAACCCCAGCAGCAGGGGAGAGCGACGATAGTCGACATCCTGGACCGAAACTGGGGGGTGTTACCGATCGCTGAATTCACGCAGGAAGCGTTGAAGATCGACGGACGTGGCGACCTCGCCTACGCGCGCGGCACCTACTCCATCAAGGTCCAGGGCGAGGGCATGCCCCAGATACAGGACCAGGGCAAGTTCCTGACTATCCTCGAGAAGCAGGCGGACGGCTCCTGGCTGATGTCCACGACAAGCTACAGCAGGAACATCCCGAAGCCCGAAGTCAGCAACGAGTAAGGACAGGCGAAGCGAGCCGCGCGGCGACTTCTCGAGCAGGGTTGGATCGTCGCGCGGCAGCGCCTGTTTTCCGCCTGCCGCCGCCGTAGCAGCGCCCCGACACGGTCTAGCGGCTAGGCTTCGTCATCCCTCGCGTGCCAAGCCGCCAGCACTTCGATTTCCCTCTCGCGCGGAAGCTGCCGTGGTCGAGCGCTGCGCCGCTCTTCCGACTGCGCTTTCCACCACTCCAGGTTGTCGGCCGCCGTCACGGCCAGCGGCCGGTAGGTCAGCCCGTTCTCGACGGCGCGTTTCGCGCTGATCGCCGACATGCCCAGCGTATCGCCACGCGGCGCGACCCACGGCACCACGTAGAAGACCTCGTGCTCCGCCAGAAAGTCGGTAGGCACCCACGTGAAGGCCACAGCGGAAGAGGTAATCGCTCGGATTCCATACAGCAGCTCCGCGGTCGAGAGCCTGGAGAGGGGGCCGGTAGCATTGTACACGCCGGAGTTCCCGTCCTCGACCATGCGGATCATCCACTCGGTGAGATCCCGCACATCGATGTACTGCACCGGATCGGTCCGGCTGCCGGGCGCCAAGACTTCGCCTCCCACGTCTATGCGCTCGACCCAGTATGTGAGCCGGTCATTCGGATCGCCCGGGCCTAGGATGTAGTGCGGTCGCACGACGATGGCTCGGTCGGGAAACGCCTTCTGGGCCTCGCGCTCCGATAGCGCCTTGTTCACTCCATAGTTGCCCCCCCTTCCCGCTTCCGGGTCGAGCTCGAGCCGCGGCTGCACCGACTCGCTGATGTCGGGGGTGCGATAGGGGTAGTACACTCCAGTGGACGAGGTGTACATGTAGAATTGCACCGAGTCCTTCAGCAGGCCCGCCGAATCCGCTACCCACTTCGGATCGGTGGCGGAGTTATCGATCACCGCGTCCCACTCCCGCCCCTCCAGCGCCTTCAGGTCGCCATTCCGGTCGCCCCGCAGTTTCTCGACCTTCTCGAAGATCTCTGGAAAAAGGTAGGGCTCCGTCTTTCCGCGGTTGAATATCGTCACCTCGTGGCCGCGCTCCAGCGCGTAGCGGATCTGGTATGGACCCAGATAGGTCGTGCCGCCGAGGATGAGGATCCGCATCGGCTTTCCAGCCTTCCCTACCGAGCG
>JBDHHL010000091.1:0-12376 GCA_039589375.1 Gemmatimonadota bacterium
CGTCGAAGAGCAGTCTCCAGCCCTCGTCACGTTCTTCGGCGGAGAGCGTGTTAGGGGGCGGATCTTGCGCACGCTCCGTGCAGGCCTCGACCGCTCCAGTCAAGACTACGACGCAGAGCGTCATGAGCGCGAGAGTCGTGGGACGTGTTCTATAGCTCACGGTGCCTCCACATGGTCGGCGAAATCGATGCGGTCCTGGCCCTGGATCGCCCGATTCCCCAGGGCGACGGGTACAGCCGTCCTCCACCCGACCAGCTCGTCGGCGAACGGGCGCTCGTTTTGTCGGATGCTCTCGATGAAGGAGGCAGCGGCCTGGTATGTGGGTTCGCCGGCCGGTCCTTCGGGTATCTCGATCGGCAGTCCGGCGCCACGGTACGGCATGTCACCCTGCGTGCTCAGCGTCGGTGTCGTGTATATGCCGCGCTCGACCAATTCTTTCGGCACCGCGGAACGTTCGCGGGCCGGCTCGTAGAAGAGCGTGCCGTCTGCCAGCGTCAACTCGACGGTTCCACCGGTGCCGAAGATCTGGATCTGGTATCCGACCTTGTGGTTCCCGATCAGCGAGCTGAAGACGAAGGTGCCGCCGCTCGGATACGTGAAGATCGCTTGCACGTTGTCGAAGGTCTCTCGGCCATCGTGATAGAAGTCGATGCCGCCGCTGCCCATCACGACTTCAGGCATCTCGCCGTAGACCCAGTTCGCGATATCGATCTGGTGCGAGCCGAGCTCGGCGAGCAGACCGCCCGAATACTCTCGGTACAGTCGCCAGTTGATCAGTCGCTCCAGCGATGGCTCTGGAACGTTTCTGCGCCAGTTGTAGTTGCGGTGCCAAAAGCCGTAGACGTGGCTGACCTGGCCGATCTCGCCGTTGTGGATGCGCTCGATGGCTTCGCGGTACCACGGCGAGTAGCGCCACTGCTGGCCGATCTGAAACAACTGGCCGCTCCGTCTGACGGCGTCGACGATGGCGTTGCAGTCGTCCACGGTGAAGCCCAACGCTTTCTCGCCGTAGACGTGTAGCCCGTGGTCCAGCGCCGCAGTCATGTGTTCGGCGTGGGAATTGAGGGGCGTCGCCACCAGGACGGCGTCCAGGTCACGCACCTCGTCCAGCATGCGCGCGTAGTCATCATAGGCGGGAGTGGCCTCGCCCGTGATCTCCCGCCCCTCAGCGAGGCGCGGCTCGTACACGTCGCACAGCGCGCGGATGCTTACACCGGGCACGCGGAGAAACCGCCGCATCATTGCCTTGCCGCGGCTGCCGACGCCGATGACCCCGAAGCGCACCTGATCGGACGGTGCGATCTTCTTTGCCGCCAGGGCTTCCGTGGTCGCACCGAGGCCGATAAAAGAGGAACCGACAACGGCCGACGATGACTTCTTCAGGAAACTTCTCCGGTCCATAAGTATCCGTCCTTGTTGCTGGCGCGGCCGCTGGGTGCCAGATCCAATCATGGCACCGGGCGACGATGGGTCTACCTTCGCTTGCTCGCGCCTGTCATGTCGTCGGTGTTTGCAACCGGCTGAAACCAGTTAACGATTTCGATTCGTGCCTGCTCCAACGTGCCGACTACCAGTAGCGCGGCCACGCCCGGCTTTTCACGCAGCCAATTCGCGCCACGATCTTCCCCCAATACGAAAGCTGACGTGGATAGGGCATCGCTCTCCGTAGCGGTCGGGGCCACCACCGTTACTTGGACCATCCCATCTGCGGGGCGCCCCGTGCGTGGGTCGATGATGTGGCTATAGCGACGGCCTTCCAACTCGAAGAACTTTTCGCTGCTCCCGGAGGTCGACAGCGAGGCATCGTGCAGCTGGACCTTGGATAGGACGCGCCCTTGCTGGTCAGTCATCCCGAGATGCAGATCGCCCGGCAAGGCCACGCGCACTTCCCAACCGGTCTTCCCGGGCGGCGCGCCTAGTGCTAGGTAGCTGCTTTGTCCGGCCCCCAGCAGGGCCCTTTCAAGTCCGTTCGCGCGTAGGGCGACGGCCGCTCGATCGAGGGCGTAACCCTTACCTATGGCGCCGAGATCCAGCTCCAAGCCCAGCTTGAGGAAGCGGATGGTCCGAGCGGCGCTGTCGAGTGCGACGTTCCGCCAGCCTGCGTCTTCCCTGGCTCGGTCGAGTTCGGCGTTGGTTGGGTAGCGCCCCGCGTCTCGAAAGAAGCCCCACGCTTTCCGCAGCGCACCCACGGTAATGTCGAACGCTCCGTCCGAGCAGCGGCTGTAAGACAGAGCGCTCTCGATCAGATGAAAGACCTCCGGGTCGGTCGTGACCGGTTCCACGCCGGCGTGAGCGTTGATGCGGGAGATCTCGCTCGCGGGCCGGTACGTACTGAGGGTCGCTTCGATGCGCTCGATCTCCTCGAACGCCGCATCGAATAGTGCCCCTGCCTGCTGGCTGTCCGCGGCGTACAGGTAGATCTCGACGGTCGTACCCATTGCCGGGCGCGACTCGTGGAAGAGCGAGTCCGCTGGCGCCCACACAGGCGAAGCGAGCGCGACAGAGATCAGGATTCTACCGAGCAGGCGAACCCCCTGAACGAGTATGGATGGTTGATCCGCAGCAACTTACATGGACCGTTGGACTTCTGAAAGCGCCGCACGTATCGACGGACCGGTGCTCGGTTTCCATTCACGGCTCGCTCTCTTTCCTTGGCTCCGATGCCAGTGTATACATTCGGGCCCTATGAGTCAGAAATGGCGAAGTCTCTGGTGGATCGCCATCGCCGGCATGCTGGCTGTGTCGCTTTGGTTCTCCGCATCTGCGGTGGTGCCACAGCTCACGACCGAGTGGGATTTGGGTGGCGCCGGACAGTCGTGGCTTACCATGAGCGTCCAGCTTGGCTTCGTGGTAGGTGCCCTGTTGAGCGCCTTACTGAACCTTGCGGACCGGATGCCGGTGCGTCGCCTTTTCGCGCTGAGCGCGCTGCTCGGCGCCGTCTTCAACGCCGCCATCGCTCTGTTCGTGGATGGGCCGGCCGGGGCAATCGCACTTCGCTTCCTCACCGGGGTGATGCTCGCCGGCGTCTACCCCCCGGGGATGAAGCTCATGGCCACGTGGTGCAAGGAGGACAGGGGGCTCTGTATCGGATTGCTGGTCGGGGCACTGACGGTAGGTTCGGCGATGCCGCATCTCTTCAACGCCCTCCCGATCCTGGGCGGCGAGGCCGGCATTCCTCCCTGGCGTTCGGTGCTTCTCATCGCCTCCGGCTCCGCCGTCCTCGCGGCGGTTATCGGCGCTTTCTTCGTCAAGGCCGGACCGCTTCACTCCGAGGTCGCTCCCTTCGAACCGCGGCACGCCGGCCATGCTCTGACGGAGCGTGCGCCGCGGCTGGCCAACTTCGGCTATCTGGGACACATGTGGGAGCTATACGCCATGTGGACTTGGGTGCCGCTCCTCTTGCTGGCCAGCTATCAGCAGGCAGGTTGGAGCGAGGCGGGCGCCAGACTCGCCGGTTTCGGCACCGTGGCGGTCGGTGGGCTCGGCTGCGTTATCGCCGGGCAGTTGGCCGACCGCTGGGGACGCGCACGGATCACGGTGCTCAGCCTCGCCGTGTCGGGGGCCTGCGCCCTCGCGGTGGGTCTTCTATTCCGATCGCCCGGCATGCTGACGGTGTTGTGCCTGATCTGGGGCTTCGCGGTGGTGGCGGACAGCGCACAGTTCAGCGCAGCGGTGAGCGAGCTCAGCGACTCGCGCTACGTGGGTACCGCGCTCACCATGCAAACCAGCCTCGGTTTTCTCCTGACGCTCTTCACCATCCGCCTCATCCCGCCAATGGTGGAGCGCGTGGGCTGGGAGTGGGCGTTCGTGGTTCTGGTGCCCGGTCCCATCTTCGGGATCGCGTCGATGCTGCGGCTTCGCAGGCTGCCGGAATCAAAAGCGATGGCGTCCGGGAGTCGCTAGGCCGTTCTGAGGTCACATTCCCTCGCCGCCCGAGATCCTGAACGGCGGCAACGTCATATCGGCCACACAAGCGGTATCCAAGCCTTCAACCGAGGCCGTCTCTAGGAAAGCCCGCTCGATGTTCTGGATGCAAGGCCCGCCCACACCGTGCGCCCCGGGGGCTACTATGTGCAGGCCGTTCGGCAGATGGCGAGCCGCCTCCTCGCCCCAGCGTACCGAGGTGACCGGGTCGATCGTGCCGGACAAGACGAGCGTCGGCGTCGCGACGTTGACTGGCTTGCCGTAGTCCTTCGGTACCTTGGCCTCCGGCCAAACCGAACAGGCTTCGATTTGACCGCGCACGCGTGTGTCACCCAGGAACGTGCCGCCGGTCAGCCTTGGGATCTCCTCCAGCGCTATCCGGGCCACATCTTCGGGGCACGTGACCGACAGCAACATCCCGAACCGCAGCGCGTCGACGATCCCGCGGTTGCTGGCGATGCCGACTCGCGCGAACACGTCGAAGTCACCCTCGTATGCGTTGTGGATGAGTAGCGGCACGTCGCGGGCGGCTGGCAAGAAATACATCGTGGTGCGTAGGGCCTCCGCGAACGCGTACCGCGAGAGGCTGACCGTGACGTCTTCACCGGTGGCCGGGTGCGGGATGGTTACCGTCGCCGGCTCTTTCTCCAGGTTCGTTATCAACTCCTCGAACTTTTCTTCGAGATCGGGGAAGGCGGCGTGACAAGCCGGATCCTCGGCGCATTCCCTGAACGTTTTCTCTAGCACCTGCTGGGCCTCGTAGGCGTGGTACAGCGGGTTCCGGAAGCCGATCGGTGCCACGCCGTTCAGGATCGCTGCCCGCACGGTCTTCGTATGTCGCCGCATGTAGACCAGCGCCGCCCGCGTCCCGTAGGACCCTCCGACCAGGTTGATGCGGTCGTAGCCGAGGGCGGCGCGGACGTCGTTCAGGTCGTCTGCCGCGATGGGTGTCGTGTACTGCGTGAGGTCCGCGATCTGCTCTAGCTTCCGGCGGCACGGTTCGAACACCGTCGCCGAGAACACCGGCTCCAGGTAGCTCTGGGGATGCTTGTCACTGCCGGGCATATCGCAGTGCAGGGGATTGGACGTGCCCGTGCCACGCTGGTCGACCAGGACGATATCTCGCTCGTCTCGGACCCAGGAGTTCACCCACCGGCGGGCTGTAAGCGTTGCACCTTGTCCGGGGCCACCTGCGAGGGGGAACAGCGGGTCGGGGCGAGGTGCTTCGCCAAGTGCGGGCAGCACCATGATGTTCAGCTCGATGGTGCGACCGGCGGCCGCCTCTCTGTTCTCGTAAACCGCGTAAGTACCGCAGCGCGCTTCCTCCTGGGTGCCGGGGACCACGCACGGCTCGAGTCTGAGTGGTGCCTGTGCCCCTTGGGCAAAGCCATCGGCTGGACCGGCTGAGAGTCCTGCGCAAAGCGTTAGAACCAGGTAGGTGAGGGCGTGGCGAGCGAGATACAAGCGAAGTCCTCCCTTTGGCTCAGTTGACGTTCTCTGCACCTAGGCGCTCCAGAGCGCGTCGCGCCGTCTCGACCCGTGGCTGTAGCTCGGGGTCGGCGTTCCCCCACAAGTGGATGAAGTGCTCGTAGGCCCGCGCCGCGCCTGCCGCGTCGCCCGATGCCTCCAGCGCTTGTGCCGCTAGCAGGTAGGCGTGCGCCATGTAGACGAAGTCACCGAATGACCAGCCGTCCAGCAAGCGCCGGATCCCCTCCTCACGAGTCTGCGGACGGCTCGCCTGGATGGCGGCGAAGGCGTTGCGTAGAGGCAGGCTGAGTTGCACGTCGCTCACGTAGCCGGCATCGGCAAGCCCGGCCTCGAGTCTTGCCAGTCCACCGACGGTGTCGCCATCCAGTATGTCTGCCCAACCTTCGCCTGCGGAAATCAGCGCCGGCAGGATGGGATTCCCTGCGGTTGCCGACTCGGCCGAGCGTCTGCCCAACTCGCGCGCTTCAGCGGTACGGCCTCGACTCAGGGCGTACAGCATCTGGATGTAGCGGAAGAGCGATTCCGCGCTCGGGTCCGGTGCGGGTCCGGCCACCGTACGGAGAGCCCGAGCGGCGAATGATGTGTCGGCGAAGCCCGCCAGCACCGGCAGCACGCTCAAGTATGGCTCCTGCCGGTCCGCCGCCTTGGCCCAGAGTTCGTCGTAGATCGTCGAGGCTTCCCGCATGCGTCCGAGACTGACCAGAATCATCGCCTGGAGGCTGAGGATCTGTGTCCTTGCGGAACCCTGTACGGTCGACATGGCCTGGAGCCCTGGAAGTATGTCGGCGGGTGTGCGTACCTCCGACCGATAGGAGCCGGCCATCATGTAGCGGCTCACTCTATTCGCGTCAGGACGCCTGGCGAGCCGGACGCCAAGCGAGTCCGGCTGCGTCCACTGCAAGCCGGCGATCTCGTACAACTCCACGTAGAGCGGCTCGGCCGCCGCCGCGAGCGCATCGAGGAACCGGAAGTAACGGGCGCTGTCGTCGTAGGCCAGGCTCAGCTCGAGGGGATGGATGATCGCCGGGGCGAGCGACGGGTCGAGCTCGAGGACGCGTTCGAAAGGCTCGAATAGGTCATCGACCTCGATCGACAGGAAGGGCATCGCGTGGTAGCGCACGTCACCCAGCATGTACCAACCCTCCGGGTCGTCGGGGTAATCGTGCACGTACCTGACCATGCTGTCATGCGCGGCCAACCTCCCGTCCTCGAACAAGGCGTGCGCGGCGACGAGCGTGCGCTCGCGGGCCGGCAGGCGATCGGAGTAGCGCTGCGCCAGTTCGGCGTGCCTTCGCGCGGGTGGAGACCCGAACCCACCGTGCCGTGTGTTCCAGCCGTAGGTCAGCCCTAGGCGGTAGTGGGCCAGGGCGAATGTCGAGTCTTCGTCGACGGCCTGTTGGAACGCCACCAGCGCCGAGTCCCAGTTAGAGCGCCGGTAGTACTGCTGGCCTCTCAGGTAGGCTCGGATGGCATCGACGTCCCCGGTCGTAATGCCGCTGACCCGCAAATTCGGCACGGGCTCGCGGGCGATCCAGATCTCACGCAGCAGCGCGACCGCGAGCTCGTCCAGGAGTGCCAGTACGCTGTCCGCCGGACCCTGAACCTGGGCCTGCGCCAGCTCGGCGCCGCGAACCGAGTAGAGTTGGGCCCTGAGCCGGACTTCCGGGCCGGCCGTGACTACGCTGCCCAGAACCACCGAGCCCGCCTCGACGTCGCGGCCTACGGCCAGTGCCCCCTCGAGGTCGAGGCTTCCCTCTACGGCGCGTTGCCGCCAGCGGTGCAGCACGGTACGGCTGTCCACCGTTCGGATCGCGCCGACCTCGTCGAAGTTGGGTGACAGAAGATCAACAACGCCCTCGCCTAGGTATTCGACTGCGGGGCCCGAGGTGTTGAACGGCAGAACGGCGATGACCTGGGCGTCCGGTGCGACGGCGCCTAGGATGTTGGGGCGCAGCCACCAGAACAGTCCGCCGATGGCCACAAGGCAGACGGCGGCGGCATAGGCCAAGCGGCGACGCCGCCGGTGGGCGGCGACGTCGTCCTCGCCCGCGGCGCGATCGCTGGGCGTGTTCCTGCCCTCGCGAGCGCTGAACCAGGCGCCGCCGACCACGGCCAGGAACCCTACCGCGAGGATGATCCCGAGCCAGCGAACAACGGCAGGGTTGGGAACGAAGATGTCGGCGACCTGGATTATCGCCCAGCTACCGCCTACGTAGACGGCGGCAGCCTGGAACGCAGGGTGCTGCCTCAGATTTCGCCAGCGGGAAACCGGTGCGTGATCTTCGGTCATACACTCCACCTCGGGTCTGCACTGAGTTGACAAGTCTGGGGCACGTGCGTTGCGAAGGTCAAGTGCCCCGGAGGCGCCTGTGGAAACGTGGTGCTTCCGTGATTCGTATGTACAGGTGGGCGGTTGCCTGGCCCCTTTGTCCGGAAGATCTTTAGTTTAGGCTGTGCCCGACATCCGAAACGGCAGAATAGGTGGAGAAGGTATAGAACATGCGGATTCCCTTTGGCTTGGAGGAACAGGGCCCGAGCCATTGGATCATCATCGATCCCCGACCTCCGGGCTATATCGGGCAAGAGGTCGTCGATCTGTCGATGGGCGCCATAGAGCTTCGACAGAGTGCCCGCGCGCTTCGCGAGTTCGCGGAACTGCGTGAGAACTGGATCGAGTTGAGCGAATTGGAGCGCGATTGGAATCGCTGGCCCGGTGATCGTCCGGACCATGTGCACGAGCTCTCGTTCGGCGTTCGGTTGATCTACGGCATTGACTACGATGCTGAAACCAGCGTATTCGAGGGCAAGCCGATCCGCCATTTGGCGGTTCATGGGTCCAGGCGACCGCCGACGCCGGCGACGATCGGCGAGATCGCTACGTATTTCTGGGGACGCCGGGCAGCGCAGATGCGCATAGCGCCGTCTGGCCTAGCCCACGTCGTGGTGGGGATGGATTGGGAACAGCTTGACCCCAAACACTTAATGCGGTTGCTAGGATGAACTGGACAGAAGAACTGTTTGGCTTCTTCGGGCTCAACAAGAAGTCGCTGATGGAGCGGTGGGCCGACCGTTTTCTCCACGCCATGGAACAAGCGGCAGGTTCCTTCGAGGGCGCGCGGGATCGCGCTAGCGAGGTAGCGAAGACCGCGCACGAGCGTGCCGGCACCCGTCTGGCGGAAGTCGGTGAGCATGCCCGGGCCGGTAGCCGCGCCGGTCGTGACCTCGTGACTGAAACAGTCGACGCGATCAACCGGCGAGCGGCGGAGATCCGCGAGCGACGGCAGCTCCGGCGCGAGGCTCGCCAACAGGCCCTGGAGGAGAGGCGCGCCCGGAGACCCCGCGGCCCCATGCGAATCGACATGCGCCGCGCCGACCGGATCGTGCTGCGCGGGCGTCGACCGGTGGACTTGCGCATGCTGGGCGGCGGTAGGATTCGCTATCGGTACTACGAGCGCCCAAGCTTCCCGTTCCGGGTGTACCTGCACCTGACGGGCCGAAAAGTCTGGCCGCCTCGGTAGGCCATACTGGACACGCGTAACGGGGTGGAACCGGAACGTCGCCCGGCGACGGTCGTCGGGATACCGGTCTCGGTCGTCCGATGGGGGCTCATCGTCTTTGCTGGAGCCTCGATCCTGGGCTTCGTGGCCGCATTCCTGCTGTCCGAGGATTGGGGTCAGGAATTCGCCAGCCTCCAGCGCTTCAATCCTATCTGGTTCCTGCCGGCTGCCGGGCTCACGCTTCTCGATTGGCTGGGCTCGGGCCTGCGGGTCAAGGCTCTTGTCGGGCCCCACAACAGCCGTATCTCCCTGTTCAAGTCGGCACAGATCGGTGTGGCGGGCACGGCGATGGGCTACCTCACCCCATCTTCCACCGGCGCCGGGCCGGCGACGATATATGGCTTGATGCGCCAGGGGCTGACGTTCGGGCGCGCTGCGGGCATTAACGCCATGTCTTTCCTGTCCAACGTGATCTTCCTGTCTCTGGCCGGGCTGATCGCGTGGATCTTGGGGGCGGGCGGTACGGTCGCCGATATCAGACTGCCGGTCGCGGGCTTGTCCGCCGCCGCGCTGTTCAAGTGGTCCGCTTGGTTGTTCGCTCTGGCTGTGATCGGGATCGTCATCCTCGCCTTGTTGCCGGGCATGACGCGTAGCGTGGTCCGCCGGATCATGGGGCGCGACCACCCACGTATCGAGCGGGTGTTGTACCAGATCGATGAGATGCATGAAGGGATCGTGGCCTACTGGCGCGAGTCGGGAATCCTACTCTTCTTGCTCGCCATCCTCAGCGGTGCGGTGCACTTCGGGGCCCGGTTCCTTCTCGGGTACGTGGTGCTGCGAGGCTTCGTCGTCGAGGCGCCTTTCCTCGAGGTCGTCCTGCTTCACATCGTCATCCAGTACCTCCTCTTCGTCGTTCCAACGCCTAGCGGCGCCGGCATCGGCGAGCTGATCACGGCCGCCGTGATGTCGCCGTTCCTGCCACCCGGGCTGGCCCTGCCGTATGTGGCCGTTTGGCGGCTCTTCCTCAACTACGGCACGGTGACGATGGGCGGCGGACTGTTGATGACCTGGCTCGGCAAGGACGGAGCTAGGTAGCCAAGAAGAAACCTCAGAATATCGAATATCGAACATCCAACCGCAGAATGTGGAAGAGCTGGCTGCTCGCCTCCGTTCTCAATCTCCTGGTCCCGCGTTCCTGGAACGACTGGAGTACAGGCAGCGTTCGTGATACGAGGCCTGCGCTCTGGGAGGGCTGGCCGATTCCCGCGCGGTTGCTTTATTATCGCGGACCTTTTTCTTGGCGTTGAGAGCCCCAACCAGGAGAGAGCATTGCGTTACGATCCCAGACTCGTTCAGCCGATGCGAGAGGAGTTGACCGCGCTCGGCTTTCTACAGCTAGTGACACCGCAGGAAGTGGACACCTTCATGTCCGAGCGCTCGGGCACTGCGCTCGTCGTGGTGAATTCCGTGTGTGGCTGTGCCGCCGGTATGGCGCGCCCCGGTGTGAGGCTCGCCCTGCAGAAGGGCCCTTCCCCGGACCGCCTCGCTACCGTGTTTGCCGGGCAGGACCTGGATGCCGTGGCCCGGGCGCGGAGCTATTTCGCCGGATATCCACCCAGTAGCCCGTCGATCGCCCTCTTCAGAGACGGGGAGCTAGTGCACTTCGTGCCTCGCCACCAGATCGAGGGACGAGGCACGGATCAGGTAGCGGAAGGCCTGACGAAGGCGCTGGAAGAACACTGCGCCCCGACGGCCTGACTCCATGGGCACCTTCCATTCCGGTAAGGGCGAGCTGCACGGCATCACGGTAGTCGTAGACACCAAAGGCGCCACGGTGTACATCGGCCGTTGCTGGGAGATGAACGACCAGCAGATCGTACTGCTCGATGTCGACGAGCACGAGGACGGGCAGGATGGTCGCTCGAAGCAGGAGTTCGTCCGCCAGGCCGCGAAGGTCGGCGTGTGGAAGAAGCACGATCGCTTCGTGATTCCACGTGCGCTTGTCGAATCGGTCACGCTGCTCGGCGCGATCCCGATCGGTCAGGACTGAGCGTCGTATGCGTCGGCGGCTTGCTTGAACAGGCCGCCGAGGCTCGCCCCACCGTCAAGGGTGATCTCCAGCCCGGTGATGTGAGAAGCTGCCGGCGAGGCAAGGAACAGCACCGCGGCGGCCACATCCTCGCTGTGAACGAGCCGACCGAGCGGGACCTGCTTGCAGTACGCGTCCACCATCCCGATCGACTCTGCCAGACGACGTGACCCCTCTGTCCCCTCGACGAGGCCGGGCGCGACGGCGTTGACGCGGATGCCATCTTCTCCCCACTCGACCGCCAGCGTACGCGTGAGGTTCATGACGCCGGCCTTGGCGGCGCCCGAGTGAGCCATCAGCGGTGCGCCCGTCGTCACGTAGGTCGTGGTGATGTTGGTGATCGATCCACCACCCGCATCTCGCATGACGGGGTAAACGGCTTGGCTCATGTTGAACGTGCCGGTCAGCACTATGTCCACCACGGCCCGCCAACCGCGCTCGGACAGCTCGGCCGCGCGCACGAGGAAGTTGCCAGCGGCGTTGTTGACGAGGAGGTCGATCCGGCCGAATCGGTCCAGTGCTTGTGCCACCGTCGAGCGGCAGGAATCGACATCGCGCACGTCCATCTCGCAGACGACGGCACTGCGTCCCAACGCCTCGACCTGGCTCGCCGTCGGCTCGAGGTGCCGCTGTTTGCGACTTGCCAGTACGATGTCGGCTCCATGCCGCGCCAGGGCCAGAGAGATGCCAGCGCCGATGCCGGTGCCGCCGCCGGTCACAAGCGCTACCCGACCCGCGAGCAGGTCGGTTCTAAATGAGTCGATCCGCGGTGAAGTCAATCGTTGGGACTCCTCAGGGACCCACGAGCTCGCTCTGCAACCGGCTCAGTCCTTCCTGCGCCCGGGCCAGCCACTGGCCAACGACCTCCGGGTCCCCCCGCTCCCAAAGACGTACGGCTCTCAGGTAGTGCTGGAGCGCTTCCTCTCGATTGCCCCGGGTCTCTTCTATGCGGCCAGCATCGAGGACCTCTGCCAGATGGAAGCGGAGAGAATACTCGGACCAGCCGGGCGAGGCGTTGTTGGAGTGGATCAGCCAGTTCTCGTAAGCATTGCGGGCCTCTTCCAGCGCCGTATCCAGGTCTCCGCGCCGCACGGCCAACCGCGATTCGATGTCGCCGCTCAGGGCTGCCCTGTAGTCCTTCGATGTGCCGCCTCCGGGCAGCGCTTCCAGCGCCTGCTGATAGGCCGGTACGAGCGTCGTGTCACCGAAAGTCGCGTGGTAGGCGCCCGCAGACCAGCCGATCATCCATGCGGGCTTGGTATAGAAGTAGTGATCTAGCGAGTCGACCGGTAGGTACTCGGTGAGTACCGGAATTGCCTCTGCTGAGATTATCGAGCTACCGATCCCGGCGAGCTGAGCGACGAGCATATTGTGACGG
>JBDHHL010000092.1:0-11831 GCA_039589375.1 Gemmatimonadota bacterium
ATAGCCGCTTCTGGACCTGGATTTGCCCGACGTGGTAAGTGTCATGCATCACTATCCCGATCAGCAGATCCACAATCCTATAGGAGCCACTCCCTGGAGCCACTTCATCCAGCCGGCGCGGATCGAACGCTCGGATCGCCGCGACCAACCGTTCGTGTTCGGATCGGAGCAGGGCTCGGTCCTCTTTCCACGACCGTTCATCCGCGATCTCCGGCGCCCGTGGCCAGTTAGCGGGCGTGCGAGGGAAGCCGCCCTTCGGTCCCCCTTCGAGAAGCCTACGCACGGCGTATTTCCAATACGCCAGATGCAGGATCAACTCCCAGATGCTGTGCCGGTCATCAGCCGGTTTCCACGCCGCCTGCTCGGGTGATACTCCTCGCACGCAACCCAGCGGCGAAGCGCCGCCGAACCACAAGCGCTTGCCGGCTTCCGGCTCGAGCAGATTGAGGACCTCAACGAGTCTCGGATCATCCATGGTCGGGTCCCCGTCCGTCACTCCGCATCAGCCGGAGCGTTATTGTTGAAGATCAACCGCCATATCTTGAAGGAGCCGTCCGACTGCTTCTTGAACACGAAGAGGTACTTCTGATCGACAGGAATCGCGTCTCCCCCGCCCTTCGGCCTGAACGACCCTCTGCAGTTGCCCCACTGAATGACCACCTCTCCTAGCGCACTGGTCTCGACCGGCTCGTGCACGATATCGAGCTCGAAGGCCTCGAAGAGGGGCTGGTGATGCGAGCGAAGGGTCTCTCTCCCGACAATCGGTGGCTCGCCTGGGGGCAGCGAGACGAAGTCTTCCGTAAGGAAGCTCAGTAGAGCCTCGAGGTCGCCCTCCCCGGTGACCTTGTCAAGCTCGACAACCATTTCCTCGACCGCCTCGACATCGGCTTCCGCCCGTTGGGGAGTCCCTTCGTCCTCCGCCGCACAGGCGAGCGCGAGTCCGACTGCCAGCAAGACGAATACGATCCGCCTACTATCCACGGTACCCTCTCCTTGCAATACCGATCTCATCGCTCAAGATGGATGCGCGTTGTATATGCGACCGTCGCCAATCTCTACTGAAGGGAACCTGGCCCAGAACAGGCTTTGGTCTAAGGACTGCAAGGCTACTACGAAGATCACGTATCCGATCAACAGAACGACGAAGTAGCCGGCATGCTTCAGACTGAAGCTGGGACCGCCAGCACGAATCCACAGGTAGAGAGACACCACTATCACAGCAAGAAAGGCCACGATGGCCGCTCGATAGTCGAGATCCAGCAAGCTCGCCGCGCTTTCCAGTTCACCGCCCCTGCCTTTCAATAGCGCGATCAGGGAGCGGAGGACGAAGTAGAACACACCCGTGAGTATGAGGGCCGACAGAAAATCTCTGAGGGCGCCCGCTACCCGGCGCTTGCGAAACAGCCAGACGGCTAGAACGACTACCGCGATACTGAAGAGCGGCCCACCCGCCGAACCGATCGCGTACTGGCTGGCGGTGATGTCCGTCAGTGGGTACTCTTTCGTGAGCGACATCGCTGCCGGAATGCCCTGCACCCAGTAGAAGACGCAATGGCCCAGCTCATGTAGCAAAGTCGAGACGACAGCTGCAACGATCAGCAACAGCAGAAACCGGAGACGATCTCGCACACGCTGTCTCCTGAGTCAGCCCACGATTGTCAGCTGGACGGCTCTCGATGCACGAAGAAGCGGGAGATTATCCCGGCCATCGAGCCCACGGCCGATATCAATGCCTCTCCGCCACCGATGTCCTTGGCCTTGCCGACATTCGCGAGGAAGCTCTCGATCTCTGCCCGACTTACATACGCTCCAAAACAGCGCTCGCAGCGGTTGAACTTGAGTTTCCCCCACTTACACGCATGCAGTTCCGACGCCTAGCAGCGCGGGCACTCTAGTTGCGTCGCTGCGCTCTCTACGTCCCTGCACCGCCCAGCCCAATCAACCCCTGTTGAGGCCGCCTTATGATGGGCCAGGTAGTCGGCTAACTCCTGCGGATCGAACCAAAGGCCGCCGCAATCAGGGCACTCGTCTATTTCGAGGCGACCGAACTGCTGCAGCTCGAGGCTCGAACCGCATGCTGGACATTCCGGACTCCGTCTCGGTTCCGTCATGGCATTCGCACCCGTCCCGGCTAGACGTCTATCGCTTTGAAGCGTAACAGACGGTCCTTCGTCACCTCGCAGAAGTAGATTTCCAGGATAACGTTGTCACCCAGCCCGTCGCGTAGAATCTGTCTGGCATCGCGTTCTTGCTGACGGCGCACGGCACTTGGCGTCGACGTTGGCAGCCTCCTATTGTAGTCCCCACACACCGCCTCAGCCGGCCCGTCTTCAGCAGGGCCGTGGAAGAACAGGATGACCCGTTTGATTCCGTGTGCATCGATCAAGAATCGACACTCAGAACGATAGCGCTGGGCACGAAGGAACTCGGAGCCACTCGAGGCAAGCGCACCGGCCCCTCCGGGAACGTAGAGCCGATCATAGCAGGGCACGCCCAATCGACGATGGAGGAAATCATCTACCTCGTCTCCGAAGCGTCCGTCCGAGCACGCGATCACGAGCGCACCTGGCTGACGGTCGTTCCACGGACCGCCGTCCTGACAGTCGGATGCCTCTAGCCTTCTCGAGTCCGTCACTCGAAGTCGTAGTCGAGGGTCATGGTGTACTCCTCCGCGTGAGCGGACGCAAAGCCCCCGTCGCCGCGCAGGCCGCGTAGCTCCCCAGCGCCCGAACCCGGCACAACGAACCAGCTGGCCTTCGCCGTGCCACCCTCGAACGTCCCACTGTGTTGGAGGATGAAACTGCCCGAACGCTCTCCGATGCGCCCGACCACCCGTTCTAGGCCGATGAAGCTGGCCGAGCCATCATCCCGGTGCATCATGAGATACTCTACCGTTCCCTCTCCCTCGATATCGCCGCTGAAGGATTTAGCAACTGTCGCTCGAGTGAGCTTGGGCCCGGCGTCGACCTCATCGTACGGGCTCTCGTCCCACGCCTTCACCCGGAAGGTTGCCGTCGCGCGTTCGCTCATTCCTCTTCACCTCCTGTCGATCTCATCGCCCGCTTTGGGCCGCTCCAGAAGACGCTCTGTGAATTCCACGCGATCGTTGAGCTCGAGAACCTCTTCGCGTACATGCTGGAGCTCCTGGCGCAGCGCATCCACGTCCTTGCCCAGGCGCTCGACATCCTCCGGCGCGATGCTACCGAGCCGCGTACGCTGTAGATGCGTGTAGCGCATCTTCATGCCGACGAGAACGAGGCCGCCGAGAGCGACCAAGGTAGTGACAGCTGCTATAGGCTCGAGTATCTCTGGAGGCATGCACCCTCCCTCGGCTGAACGTTAACAGCGACGCTGTATCCGACCATAAGACTTCTACACCGCGATCTTGGCGAGCGTCGTGAAACCAAGGTAACAAAGTACCAGGACCAACCAGAACACCGCAAAGAACCCATGATATCGCCTGTCGCGAGATCAGTAGACTCTCATTTCCTCGACCGCTAGCTGCATGTACATGAATGCGGCCGCCTCGTCACTCATGAGGTCCGTGCCAAACGAGTCGAGCCAAGCCGTTATTCGACCTTGATGAGGCGTGATTGCCCGCACGAGGGCCTGCCGGTCACCAACGGAGGCTCGGCCAATAAACTCCGCCCGCTCCACGTCATCCCTAATTCCCCATTTCTCGGCAAGAGGAACGAGTTGCCGCAAGTCTTCGGGGACATTCTCGGCCTGTAGCTCGTGCGCGGGCGTCGATGGTTGCTCCTGCTCGCTCCTCGCGTCGGGTCGCTCGCCAAGGCAACCGGCAACAAGGACCAACAGTATTATTACACATGGCAATCGTTTCATAGGGATCCTCCACCCAATCCACTGCCGCCGGTCCGACCAAACGGATCACCGTCCCGGCGCGCCTCGCACCGGTGCCGGGTCAACTCCTCGACACCTTGTTCACGACCGCCCAGACTTGCTCGCAGCTGAGTCCAATTCCGATTGTGACCGCAGGGACCACCAGATACGTGAGTCCAATGTCAGCGATGTACTGGCCCAAAGTCATCTGCATCGGTCCCCCCGTCAGCATGAGCGGCAGATCGATCACCACGTTGATCGCAAGCCACAGACAGCCCAGGACAACCCCCTCTCGCAGAAATCCCTCCCGTACCCTGCGGAAATAGATGACCGCGAAGACAGCCGTCGCGGTGGTCACGGCCACAGGCATGATCGACTCGAAGAGTGGCCGCGAGGATTCGCGAAGTGGGAAGATGAGAAACGCCACGACGAAGGCGGACAGCCAGATCAAGAAGCCATACAAGATTGCCTTGCCTTTAGCAGCCATTTGCACCTCCCGCTCAAGATCAGATGCCTGGTGGTGGAGCGTTCAAGTTGGCGGTCGCTCGCCTTTTCTCCGAAGCCACGCAGCACGAACTCGCTGGATCCGGACAAGGACCCGCTCCAGTCGACTGCCCGCTTGCGGGCGCACAACCGATAGAAGCTGCTCCGCTGGCTTTGTAACATCGAAGAATGTGTCGATGCGCTTCACCTTGCACCCGTGGAACTCGAGCAGATCGACCCCCTGAAATTCCACCCGCCTTCCTGTGGGTCCAAACCCCGGAGGCTCCCAGGGCCCCAGATTGGTGGCCGTTATCAACCACGGAACGGCACATCTGCTCCCGTCGGCTGCGAAGCATACCGGATGTCGAATCGTGTAGCGAAAGTCTGGAAACGCACGTAGCACCGACTCACTGAATTCCCTGACCGCCTCACGCCCGACTGCCGGCACCTGCATCGCCGGATCATGCCACACGACATCATCTGTCAGGTAGGAGAGAACTGCCTCGAGATCTCTCTCATTCCACGCAGTCACCAGATCTTCAACCAGGGAGTCAACTTCTTGTGAGTTCATTGGAAGAGTCCATGCCTCCCGCCTATTCCCGTCCATTCACGCGATCATTGTCCCCGATGCCCCTGAAAGACACCCAGACGACGCGGTCTCGCACGGTTGGCGTCAACGGTCAATCC
Source organism: Gemmatimonadota bacterium (assembly GCA_039589375.1). Classification (GTDB taxonomy): domain Bacteria; phylum Gemmatimonadota; class Gemmatimonadetes; order Palauibacterales; family KS3-K002; genus JASFMO01. Next base: position 5,011 of record JBDHHL010000092.1, read on the forward strand.
TCGAGCTCCTGCCATCTATGCGTAAGCCCCGTTGCAACAGCTTTGCCCGTGACCTCTCTCATATCAATGCCACCGTCGGAATCTCGCACGACTCCATAAGCCGTACCCGGGAAATCCAGCGCCCTCTGGATTGCCCAGATCCGTTGGTGTTCGCTTGGAGGCAAAACCTCAGCTGGATCGCCGACCGCTATCCAGCCAATTGGAACGGTAGCCCCAGCGGGGATAACCGTATTGACATGAACGATCCCGTTGATTCGAACCTCAGCGCCTCGACCGACACGAGCTCCGTGGAAGATCGTTACGCCCGTCGCGAGGAACACCTCGTCATCGATGGTGCAGCCGTAAAGCGCCGACCGCGCTCCAATCAGGACGTAGTTCCCGACTCGGACCGGGTATTTCGCGGAAGCACGAATGACGACGTTCTCGCGGATGACGACCTGTTCTCCGATGGTCACCGGGCCCTCGTCTCCAAGGATTACGGCGCCAAACGAGATGTGGGCCCGCGGTCCGATGGTCACGGCTCCACTGATGACCGCGGTGGGCGCGATCACGGCAGTTGGGTCGACGCTTGGAGACTTGCCGTCGATTACGTACTTCATTGCCCTGGCCCTCTTGGACTCGACTTCTGAAGACGGTCAAGCTGCCGCCCACAGATACGCGTTTCAGCTGCAGACAATCGTCACGCCGCGGCAGCCGAGGAACAGCTACGTCCCTTCTTGAATCCAGCTCCAGCTCAGGAACAGCCACTTGCCTCCGTCTTTCACAAGCGTCGCTGTCCACGGCCCGGAGATGGACACGTCCGGGCCCCCTCCCATCTTCATCGTTTCCCGATAACGCAGGTGCACAATCGCCACGTCATCACGCACCTGAACAGCAAGCGGCTCAACGTCAAACCCCGCCAGCTTGTAGCTAGAGTAGAAACCCTCGATCATCCCCCTGGTTTGTTGGAGGTCGAGCGGTCGAGCCTGCTTGTAGTCCCAACCCAGAAACTCAGGGTGGAAGTAGCTCATGATCTTTTCCACATCGCCGTCAACCGATGCGCGAGTGTATGCATCAAAGGTCGCGATCACCTCTCGTTGCGCAGGCGACCACTCCTGGGCAATCAGCGATGCCGGCTGGGTGATTAGCACGGCGACGCCGGCCAGCACGGCACAGCCGGTGATCAACTGTCTCATAGTGCCAATACCTCCGTCATGGTTATCCGGTGATACGTTCCGAGGCGAACTCGACGCCCGCTCAAGACGTCATCCCGTCGCCGGGTCCAATTGCGGCAGTGACCAGCAGCCATATCCCTGCTGCGTAGCACAGAATGACCCCGAGCGTGCCGACGTAAATCGCACCCGCGATTGCTCCGGCGTGGCCAATCACGATCGTGAGCAGCCCCGCGAGCGCTAGAAGCCACCGCTTACGACGATCGTAAAGTGGTACGACAACGAATACTATGGTAATCCCTAGGACGATCGCGATGAGCCCGGCGATGACTCCGACATGGCCCATCCTTCCGCCTGGATAGGCGTCGTAGACCAATGCTCCTATTCGCGCACCGAGCACAGCGTTAACTAAACCACTGGCGGACAGGAGCGCCCCGCCAACAGCCGCGAGTCTCTTAGGAGTCTTGGTATTCACGCCAGTTCCCCTTCGCCAGCGAACGGACAACGGACCAGCGCTGGCAACCGCACCCTCTGTCAAGTTGCTCGCTCTGCTGCCCGCCCCAACCAGTAACTCTCGAGCGCTTCCGCCACGCTGCTACGCTCGGAGTCCGTCAGCTTGCCAGCATCCAGCTTCCAGCGCAGGTAGGCCACGATCGCGGTGGCCTCCTGGCTGGTGAAGCCCGCGAAATGATCCTGCTGTACCTCCCACCATGAACGCATGCCTTCGCCCGTAACACGGACCTGCCCACCGCGAGTCGCCTCGTCAAGACCGTGCCACAGAAAGAAGAGAGGATCGGTGTACAAGAGCATACCCTCGAGGTCTGCAAGCAGGAACGCAGGCAGGAAGAATCTGAATGCCACCGCCGAGAAGAAACTCAACGCCGAGGGCGATGCGGCCCCCGCTCGATCAAGAAGGTCGGGGGCAATCGTTCGCCAGTCCGTCCGTCCGCGGAAGAGCGCCGCCACCTCTGCGGGCTCACAACCCGGGCTGCGCACCAATTCCTCGTCTCCGGGGTAGCGAGCCTCGGTAAAGCTGCTCAGGATCAATTCACGGATAGCGTCGGCGGTCGAAATGGCGTCTTCCTAGGTATCCGTGATCACAGACATCGCCAGCGTTTCGTAACCAGTCATGGAAGCCAACACATCACCGGCCTCCTCCAAGGCGACAGTGTTGCCCACCAAGAGGCCCGGGTTCAGCTTCTCTGACTCGACCATCTTCAACATCTCCGGGAAACGAGCCGCCTGCATGCCGAACGAACCGATGATGCTCAGCTCGCGAAACACGATCACGTCAACCGGGAGGCTAATCTGGCCCTGGTCCCTCTTATTGGATGCCCCGAGGCGCAGGTGGCGGCCACGGGTTCGCAGGCTCATTAGCGCTGGGATCGCCGTTTCGGCTGCTCCCAACGCATCTACCGAAACGTGCGCTCCCCCACCTGTGAGTTCCACGATCTCGTTCGGAGTGTCCGGCCCAGCGGTGAACGTGTGTGTTGCACCGAGTTCTCTGGCCAACGCGAGCTTCTGTTCGTTCCGCGAGACTGCAACGACATTGGCTCCGAGCGCCGATGCGATATCCACCGCGGCGAGCCCGACGCCGCCGCAGGCAAACACCGCGACCCACTCACCATCCTGCACCGCAGCCTGGTCGACCAATCCGTGATAGGACGTCACGAAGCGGCAACCCATACCGGCTGCCTCCGGGAATGAGATCGCCGCGGGCAGTCCCACCAAGTTGACGTCGGCGTTGGCCACCTTGGTGTAAGTGGCGAATCCACCGGTGTAGTGCATACTAGGGATCTGTAGGTCGGAGCAGACGTTCTGATGGCCCGCAGAGCAGAACTCACAGGTTCCGCACGCATGGCCGAACGGACTGACGACCCGGTCGCCCTCTCGGAACCCGGTGACCTCGCTCCCGATCTCCTCGACGACGCCGCAGTACTCGTGGCCCAGCACCGCCGGAAGCTGAGGCACTACGCCCACCCACTCCATTCCTCCGTTCCACAGCGTGTAGTCAGACCGACAGATACCGCACGCCTCCACCTTGATGATCACGTCGCGTGGTCCGCACTCCGGGTCACTCCAGTCATTGTGGACCTTCAAGGGCTCCCCGAACTTCTCAATGACCGCTGCCTTCATGGCCCTCCTCCTTCTTATCGGTTACACGCAGCGAACCTTAGGAATCTCAGCCGACAAGCTTAGGCCGCAGTAGACGATTCGCCGTAAGAGCTGCAAGCGGGCAGTAGACGGTCTCAGACAGGATGCCGGCGATCGCCTCTGTCCAAGAATAGCCTGGACCGATCGCTTGTCCCAACTCTGCAAGAACGAAGAACAGCCACCAGGCAAACGCGTAGCTCAGCCAACGCCTGCACAGGGTTTCCCTGGCCAGGTAAAGGATGAGAACGAAAGCAGCCGCCGCCCCGACTTTGATGATCAAGACGCTCAACATGAAGACCGCGGGCGAGGCACCTTCAGGCGTTTCCAGTCCCGTCAAAGCTGAGGCGCCAGCATAGAATGGAAACGGGACTGCGTACATGATGATGAGGGTAGCCAGAAAGCTCGTGAACAGTCTCGCGGTTGTTACCATTCTAGTCGTTTCCGCCCATTGGTTATGTGCGCGCGCTGCGGGCATCCTCCTAGCCAGCGGCAAGTAGCCGGCGCTAGGCAGGCTCCTCCCACGTAGGAGCGGGTTTGCCCATCCAGATCCAGGCGATAAAGTCGGTCAACGGGGGCTCGCCCCCAAGCTCACGCAGTCGTGTGTTTATCTGGCCACGATGATAGGTCGTGTGGGAAGCAATCTGAAGTATGGTTTCTGCTAGCGTGGCCGGATGCGCGGTACCCCAACGTTCTACCAGCTGCTGAGCCCATGGGAACTGGACCTGTTGTTCGAGCGCGTTGGCGTCAACTGCATCGAAATACTCGGCTGCCCGGCGGTAGTAGTCTCGGACCCATGCGCGGATGGCGGGCAGACCCTCGAAGCTAGACGCATCTCGCATGTCGAGCGGCTCGCCGGCCCAGATCTGCAGATAAGCCCACTGCACGACGTGTGTGTGGCAGAGGCGCTCCCGTATGCTTGTGTCAGATTGCGCCTCGGGCAATTCGAGGACGGATTCCCATACCAGCGAGTCCGCCCACTCCATGTGCCTTACCACCTCTCGAAGATCACTCGGAAGCATTACACCGTAACAGTTAGCGACAGGCGTCAGTTGGCGCCGGCCGGCCACTCGCCCATGAAAAATTGCAGCATCCCTGCCCAAACGAGATCTGGCCGGTCAGCGATCGCGCCCCGTCCCGCCTCAGGAATCGTCCAGATACGCCCTTGGGGGAAGGCGCTGGCCCAGGCGCGTTGCAGCGGTTCCCCAGCTTCGTCGTTCGCCCCATGAACGACGAGGACCGGTACAACCACCTGTCTGAGGTTCTTCGTGAAGTCCCAGTCACCAAAGTCCATCGGACCCAGTTGCGCCGTGTACCGGAAGTAATAGGCAACAGCCTCAGAGGACATGTCGCAGTTCGTTCCCCGCCATGAAACGCTGCCCCCTAGGGCGCTCAGTTCCTCATACTCACGGCAAGCCGCAATCGGATCGTCCGCCGTGCCGCTCAATAGGCTGGTCAAGAGCTCGAGACGCCTGCGGCTCGCCGCAGTAACCTGGTTGCCTGCGGACCGTGCCAACGCTGCAGCTTCCGCTCTCCTCGGGCCCGTGGCTCCAAGTAGAACGAGGCGCTCGATCCGATTCGGATGTTTCTGAAGGTATCGCGCCGTTACAATTGCCCCGAATGAGTGGGCGATGACCTTCATGCGGCCCAGCGCGAAGAAGCCGCGGACAGACTCGATGTCAGCCACAAACCCCTCGGGTCTCAATCGTGTCGTATCGGCTGGTAGGCTCGAACGACCGCCACCGCGCTGATCGAAGAAGATCAGCGTGATCGAGTCCGCCAGCGGCGCAACGTGGGGCAGGATGCTGCCCATTCCCGCGCCCGGACCACCGTGTACGACCACTGCGGTATCCGGAGCCTCTCCGAGCACGCGGTAGTACAGTGACAGGCCATCAGACGTTCTGATGAAGCCCTCGGAAGACGCTCGTGATGTCTGCTGCGCCCAGCCCCACGCCGGGCTGGAAGCTACAACAAACCACGCCGTGGCAAGCGTCACAAAGATCCTCATTGGCCTCTGCCTAGCGACAGCACTAGCGGCATGATTGCAGTGCGTCACATCGAGCACCTGTTGTTCATGAAACGGGCAATTCTCCAACTGCCATCTGGTTGTCGCCACATTCGGCTGTGACCCCTAGCCGGCAGCCACGCCTCATCATTCGCAGGGCGGTGGCGGCGGCGGGAACAGGCCCAACTGGGTGAGCATCGCCACGTTGTCCCATTCCACCCAGAGTTCGGCTATCCGGCCGTCTTCGATGCGGAAGATGGTGAGAAACGTGATTTCGACGGATCTCCCGGTGGCCGGGAATTCTCCCATCGGGCCTGTGTGCGTGCCGGAGTAGACGGCCAAGGCCGCCACCTCATCACCCTCAGCGATGAGTCTCACTCCCGTGACTCGCTGGTCGGGGAAGCTCACCAGGAAGGACTTTTGGAGCTGGATGAACTCGTCTCGTGACTTTGCTGGCGGCCCGGCCGTAGCCTCACTGTGGCGGGTAAAATCGTCCGTCACGATCTCTTCCAGCGCGTCCCAATCCGCCGCATTCACAGCTTCGGTGAACTGCCGCACCAGGTCCTTGTTGGCCTCGAGCTGAGCGGTCGCCGAAGGCGCACACCCCACCGCCACAGCAGCGAGGAGGCTTGAGAGAACGAGTGTGCTCTGTTGCATGATTCCCTCCAGGTGACGATATGTGATTATGTCCCAAGCGTAGTTGAAACTGGATGATGGCTCCTGGCGGTCGTTCAAGCTAGACTGCTTCCCTCCGCGCCTCGATTCCTTCCTCTTCAATCCGCTCATCGAGATGAGCTTTGAGAATCCAGAGCTGGTGGTAGCCCAGGATCCGTCGGTAGCTCTTCTCGGTGTCGAGGAACGCTACCGCGGCCCAGCGCATGGCCATCTCGCCGCTCTGCCAGTTCGTCACGCGACGCATTCGACCTCGCACGCCCGAGTGGGTGGAGTCGATCAGGTTCGTGCTTCCCAGGCAGCGACGTAGCGAAGCAGGGAGACCGAGCCGGTTGATGGTGAACGTCTCCTCCAACCCTTCCCGCAGACTGCCCGCCGCCGACGGATGCTCGAGCTGGAGCCAGGAGGCCAGCTGCTCCAACCGCTTCTTGCCCTCCTCCGCCTCCAGCTTGTAGGCCGCCCGCATCGCTGAGCTGGCCTGATCGTGCTTCGCCTTGGGTAGATGCCTCAGCACGTTCCGCATCTTGTGATTGCGACAGCGCTGCACCGGATTCCCAGAGCCGTACACCTGGTCGATCGCCTTGCGCAGCGCCTTCGAGCCGTCGATCACGAACAGCCGGCGACGGCCCGGCTTCACCCCGCGCTCCACCAGCTGCTCGAGCAGCCCCCGCACGACGGTCGCGTTCTCACTCGCCCCTTCCCTGAGACCCAGCACGTGCTTGTGGCCCTCGCTATCCACGCCAACGGCCCCGATCACGTGGTGGGCGCCCAGCTCGATCCCGTCCAGGTAGATGATCAGAATATCGCGATCGTCGAAGCGACGCTCTGCCAGCTCCCTCAGC
>JBDHHL010000093.1:0-11814 GCA_039589375.1 Gemmatimonadota bacterium
CGAGCATGATGGCGAAGTCGTCGCTGAACTCGCGCACCTGCTCGATGGGAACCTGGAAGAACGACAGCGTCCTCCCGCTCGCGCGACCGATGGCATCCGCCACCTCGGGCATCGGCAACTCGTCGCCGGCGATGTCGATAGCCCGGCCGTTGAACTCCCCAGACTTCTCGAAGGCGACTCGGCCATACCTCCCGATGTCGTCAACGGCGATCATCTGAAGCTGCGTGTCGGGTCTGATGCCGATTGCCACCGTTCCCTCATCGATCGCCGGCCTGAACCAAGGCGCCAGCCAATTCTCCATAAAGAAGACCGGCCGCAGAATCGTGTAGGATGGGAACTCGAGGCCGCGAATCGCCTCCTCGATCCGCCACTTGTTGTCAAAATGCGGGATGCCGGTCTCTCGATCGGCGGAGCCCACCGAAGTGTAGACAAGATGATGTACTCCACGCTCCCGGGAGATCTCAGCTAGCCGCTTGCCCTGTTCCTCCTCACCGTCGATGCCAGCCTCCCAGGTGTTTTGAACGGCGAACACTCCCCAGGCTCCCTCTACAGCCCGCTCCAGCGACGCGACATCGTTCAGATCACCCTGCACGACTTCGGCACCTAGAGCGGCAAGCTCCTTGGCTCCGTCGCCGCCGGGGTTCCGTGTCATCGCCTTCACCCTGTGGCCAGCCCCCAGAAGCTCACGCGCAACGGCACCGCCCTGCTGACCCGTCGCGCCTGTTACCAGAATTGTTGCACCAGTCTCCATTATCAGTCTTCCTCCGTACGATGTTTGGGGTTGAGGATTGATGCACGAGTTACAACACGATACGACCCCCAGCCCAGGCCCGGGTCGGTACTTCAGGCGGGAGTCGCTACTTCCGCCTCGATCTCCGCTGCGTGACGCCCCAGCTTGCGCAGCAACTCGGTCGCACGCCGCTGCTCACCGGGATTCAAGCCGGACAGGATTTGCTCCATCTGCTCCTCGTGCTCTGGGAAAGCACGCCCGATCAGCGCCCTGCCCTTCCGGGTGAGCGCGGCGTAGCGCGCTCGCCGGTCGGTGTGGCACGGTCGACGTTCAACCAGTCCCTTCTTCTCCAACCGATCCACCACGTAGGTGATGCCACCGCTAGAAATCAGCAGCTTGCGTTGCACCTCGCCCAGCAGCATCGAGCCCTTGTGATAGAGCGCCTCGAGCACACCGAACTCTGCGAGCGTCAGGTCGTGCCTGGCGGCGTCAGCCGCAGCACGATCTTCGATCGACAAGTAGGCCCTGGCCAGCACCACCCAGAGCTTGAGCGCCGGGGATACGACGCCGTTCTCTCCGCCCGTCTCGGTCTGCGCCATTGTTATCTCAGTAGAAGAAATCTCAGTTATGAATAATACAGCGCTAAGATACTTGGCGGAATTCCAACTGTCAAGACTCTTCGCCAGGGTTCAGAGGCCCAGCTTGGCGAGAAAGGCAACCATCCGAGGGTCGGAGCGCATCACATCGAACTCCGGCATCGCGTTGGCCCAGGGTAGGTAAGGATTGCCCGCTTCGTAGGCGATCTCGAGCGCAGCGAGAGCCTCGTCGACTCGATTGAGATTGGCCAGGTACTCGGCGGCGCCGATCGTGCCAAAGACAGGTGAAGATGTCAGTGCGTCCACCGCCGTTTGTACCCTTGTGCTATCACTCAGAGCAGCGAGATAGGCGCGGTAGACCTCGGGGTCGCTGCCGCGTAACTCCGCCGTGCGGTCGAAGGCCGCCGCCGCACGCCCGTAGTCGCCATTTCGCACGTGATGAAATGCCAGCAGGTAGTGGGCATTGACGACGTCCGGTCCGTACTCGACACCCGCGTTGAATCTCGCGAGTGCTTCATCGGACCGTCCACTGTACCCCAGCGCAATGCCATACATGAAGTTCGGCGCCGGCGCCAGAGGATCGAGCGCATAGGCTTGGCTCGCCTCCGCTACCGCCTCATCCCAGCGGCGCGAAATAGCCAGAAGCTCCGCGTACCACTGGTGAGCCGTCGCGTGGTCCGGGTCGAGCTCGATCGCCCTCAGGTAATCGTGCTCGGCGCCGTTCCAGTCCCGCTCGAACAGGGCTTTCCAGTAAGCGGAGGCTACGTATGCTTCGGCCGATTCCGGATCGAGGCTCAAGGCCCTCTCAGTCGCCGCCCGAGCGTAGGGCAGGATATCCGGGATGGTCGAGCCACCGTACTCCGGCAGCAATACGAAGGTCTGGGCCAGACCCGCGTAGGCGCGGGCGTACTCGGGGTCGAGCAGTACCGCGCGGCTGAAGTACAGGATAGCAGAATCGAAGGCGGCCAGGGTGCGCCGGTTCCAGAAGTGGCGCCCGCGAAGGTAGTCGTTGTAGGCATCGACGTCGCTTGTGGAGGCAGCAGCAAGGCCAAGTTCCGACTCACCGCCGAGCGTCACCTCCAGGGCACCCACGATGGCGCGGGCGATCTCCTCCTGGATGGCGAAGATGTCGGTCAACTCCCGGTCGTAGCTCTCAGACCATACATGGAAACCGTCGGAGACGTTGATCAACTGAGCCGTGACTCGTACTCGATCACCCGATTGGCGAACGCTTCCTTCCAACACAGTCTCGACGTTCAGCGCCTCGCCGATCTCAGCGACGCTCAAGTTCTGGCCCTTGAAGGCGAAGGCCGAAGTCCGAGCCGCCACTTTGAGGCCGGGGATCCGGCTGAGGACGTTTAGCAATTCTTCAGCCAAGCCGTCGCTGAAGTACTCATTCGCCGGGTCGGCGCTCAAGTTGACAAAAGGGAGCACAGCAATGGAGTTGGGACTTCGGTCGGCGTCCTCCGCCGCGGGCGGCGCGCTGGCCTCGTCACCAGAGCCACTGAAGAGCATATGGAGGCCCGCGCCGGTGGAGAGAAGTCCAAAGACCAACGCGCCTCCCACGATCGCACGCGCCCAGGTGAGACGAGGCAGCCTGCCTTGACTGACCGCTTCTTTGAAGTCGGCGAGGTCAATATCCCAGGCGGTCGGACCCTCAGGATCCTGCCCGGCAGGCCGTGCCTGCACCAGCGCTGTGGCAGTCAGGATGCAGAGGCCAGCCACCAGAAAGATCAGTGCCGCAGACAGAAACCACGGCGGTAGTCCGAAGCGGTTGATGAAGAAATCGGTGGCCTCGAGAGTTGCCCAGGAAGCGCCCGCATATACGAGAAGGAGCCGCCCGAGGCGGGCTTGGCGCACGCGAGACCAAAAACCGTGTTCACTCATCGGCGCCAAAGATGTCGGCCCGAGCCGCCGGCAGCAAGCGTGCCCAAGTCCACCAGGGTGACTATTCTCAACATTGCGGGCATGCCTCCCGCGCCGAACTCGCGCTCGATGCGGCCGCCGTCAGCCGAGGTGGCGGATGGCAGTGGCGCGTCAATGGCCTCTCTGCCATCTTTCGCCCGTCCGAAACTGAACCGCACGGAGTAAAATGACTCAGCGCCCAAACCGCTATCGCAACATAATGGCCGAGCTGAAGCGGCGGCAGGTCTTCAAGGTGGCCGCCGTCTACGGCGGTGTAGCCTTTGTGGTCATGCAGGCAGCGGACTTTCTGGTGCCCGCGCTGCGGCTGCCCGAGACGGTCGCCACCGGGATCGCGCTAACGATGATCCTCGGGTTTCCGCTGGCGCTGGTACTAGCCTGGGCTCTCGAGGTGACGCCGCACGGAGTGAAGCGGGAGCATCAGGTCACACAAGAGGAACTGGCAGCGATAGCGGCCGAACCGATGTCGCGGCGTTGGCCCATAGCCGTGCTCGGTGTGGCCGGCACGGCGCTCCTGCTCGGCGGCGTCTGGTGGACGCTGGACCGCGGCGGTGAGGAGGGCCGCCAGGCAGATATCGCGCCGGCGACGGCCTCCATCGCCGTACTCCCCTTCCTCAACCTGAGCGCCGATACGACCAACGAGTACTTCAGCGATGGGGTCACGGAAGAGATCATCGCGGCGCTGTCGCGGTTGCGGGACCTGCAAGTCGTGTCGCGCAGTGCGACGTTCCGCTACAAGGGAGCGGACGTGGACCCGCGGGAAGTGGGTCGCGAGCTTGGCGTGAGTACGATCCTCGAGGGCAGCGTTCGCAGGCAGGGCGATGACCTCAGGATAACCGCGCAGCTGATCGACGTCGAAAACGGCTTTCACATCTGGTCGGAGAACTACAACCGGAAGTACGTTGACATATTCGAGGTGCAGGACGATGTCGCACGAAGGATCGCCGAGGCGATGCAGCTCAACCTGACCGAGAGTGAGGTCGCGTCGCTGGAACGTCGACCCACCGACAACCTCGAGGCCTTCGAGCTGTACTCGCGGGCGCGGAGCGAGTTCTACACGTACACGCCGGAAGGGAACGCCGCGGCGGCAGCCCTATACGAGCAAGCGCTGGCCATCGACGAGGATTACGCCCTGGCCCTGGCTGGACTCTCCATGTGCCAGACGCAGAACTACAACTCGGGGTGGAGCCAGGACGAGGTATGGCTGACCCAGGGGGAGGCCAGCGCGCGCCGGGCGCTGGAGATTGATCCGCAGCTGGCGGAAGCGCATTTCGCCCTCGGGTTCGTCTACGAGCAGCGACTCGAGTTCGACTCGATGGCGGAGCAGATGAGGAAGGTGCTGGCCCTCAACCCGAACCACGCTCACGCCCACGATTCGCAGGCCGACGTTCTTTATAGAATGAGCGGTGAGATGGACTCGGCTCTGGCGGAGTACGAAGTGGCTCTGCGGTTGGACCCCTTCCTCCTCCCGGCGCACCTGAACAAAGCCTTGGCTCACAATTACAAAGGTCAGTTCGTCGAGGCCGATCGGCAGCTCGAGGAGCGACTCAGAGAAAACCCCGCCCCCCTGTTGCTCAACGGGCGAGGCGAGGCGCTACTGCAACAAGGACGATATCGAGAGGCCCAGGCGAGCTATGAGGGGGCGCTTGCCGCTGTCCCTTCGCTCACCGAGGCGCGAGTCGGTCTCGTCCGGGCGTTGACAGGACAGGGCGATCTCGTTGCCGCGGAACAGGTGGCGGCCGAGCTGCCGTCTTATGCCACCGCAGGCGAGTACGCCGTAGCCAGTGAGGCTTACGTCCTGGGCCTTATCGCTCTCGAGCGCGGTGACCTTCGAACGGCCATCGAGCAGCTGCGTCAAGCGGCTGCTCCAGCCTTGAGAAACTGGACCGGGACATCGTACAAAGCGGCCCTGGCCGAGGCGTACATGGCGGACGGCCAGCACCAGGAGGCTGTACGGCAGCTCGAGGCAGCGCTGAGCGCTGACCCTTATCGGAAATCCCTGTACTACCAGCTGGCCGTTGCACTGGAGGCCGCAGGAGAGCCCGATCGGGCGGCCGCTGAGTATCGCCGCTTCCTCGACGCCTGGCGTGACGCCGATCCGGACGCGCCCTTCGTCGTGGACGCGAGAGATCGTCTCGTCGCCCTGAGCACCGAATGAGCGAAAGCCTTGACAGGAGATAGACCATTGAGGCCGATCGGTACCTTCACCGTCTCACCGACGCTGCCGGAGCGCCTGGAAGGCCTGCGCGAGTTGGCCTACAACCTTCGCTGGGCGTGGGATCACGCGACCATCGAGCTCTTCCGCCGGCTCGATAGCGACCTTTGGGAGCGGACCGGGCACAACCCCCTGCTCATGCTCGGGATGATCGATCAGTCGCAGCTCGTCGCGGCGGCCGCGGACGAGGGGCTGGTCAACCACCTGGACGGCGTGCGCCGCCATTGTCTCGAATACCTGACGGGTGAATCGAGTTGGTTCCGCCGCAAGGTCGGCGCCGCCGACGAAAAGCTCGCCGCCTATTTCTCCGCCGAGTTTGGGGTCACCGAGTGTTTGTCGATCTTCGCCGGCGGTCTCGGCGTGCTGGCGGGCGACCATCTGAAGTCGGCCAGCGACATCGGCCTGCCTCTGGTGGGCGTCGGCTTACTCTACCAGCAGGGCTATTTCCGCCAGCGGCTCAACGAGGCGGGCTTGCAAAGGGAGATCTACGAGGACAACGACTTCTACAACCTGCCGCTCGCGTTGGAACGAGGAGAGGATGGGGAGCCCCTCTCGGTCGCCGTGGAGCTCCCCGGCCGCCAGGTCGCAGCCCAGGTCTGGCGCGCGCAGGTGGGCCGCGTGCCACTCTATCTGCTCGACACGAATATCCCGCACAACAGCCCCGAGGACCGGGACATCACAGAGCAACTCTACGGCGGCGACCTGGAGATGCGGATCAAGCAGGAGATGGTACTCGGGATCGGCGGTTGTCGAGCCCTCGAGGATCTGGGTGTTCGGCCGACAGTCTATCACATGAACGAGGGACACTCGGCCTTCCTAGCGCTGGAACGGGTCGGCCAGCTAATGCAAAGCCACGGCCTATCGTTCGCTGAGGCACGTGAGGCCGCGGGCGCTGGGCTGGTCTTCACTACGCACACGCCGGTGCCGGCCGGCCATGACCGCTTTCCAGCTGAAGTGATGGAACGGTACTTCGGCTCGTACATCGGCCAGCTGGGACTATCGCTGGACGAGTTCCTGGCGCTGGGGCGCGTGGACCAGAAGAACGCCAACGAGCCGTTCACGATGACCGTGCTGGCACTGCGTATGGCTGATCACGCCAACGCGGTCAGCCGGCTGCACGGTGTGATCAGCCGGCGGATGTGGCAGAACCTCTGGCCGGGCGTGCCGGAGGACGAGGTGCCGATCGGTCACGTTACCAACGGTGTGCACTTCCGCTCGTGGATCTCGCTCGAGATGAATCAGCTGTACGACCGCTACCTGGGTCCGCGCTGGCGCGAGGAGCCGGCGGACCAGGCCGTCTGGGAGCGAGTCTGGGAGATCCATGCGGAGGAGCTGTGGCGAACCCACGTACGGCGGCGCGAGCGGCTGGTGGCCTTCGCGCGGCGGCGGCTGCGGGCGCAGGCCGAGCGGCGCGGCGCGCTGCGCTCCGAGCTAGAGGCCGCAGACGATGCGCTGAACATGAGGGCGCTCACGATCGGGTTCGCGCGGCGCTTCGCGACCTACAAGCGGGCGATGCTCCTTTTCAGAGATGTGGAACGATTGGCTCGCATACTCGAAGATGACGAGCGTCCCGTTCAGATCATCTTTTCCGGGAAGGCACACCCCAAAGACGACGCGGGCAAGCATATGATCCGCGATATCGTGTCCCTGGCCCGGCGCGAACCGTTCCGCGGGCGGCTGGTCTTCCTAGAGGACTACGACGTCGCCGTCGCCCGCTACATGGTGCAGGGTGCCGACGTCTGGCTGAACACCCCGCGGCGGCCGCTGGAGGCGAGCGGCACGAGCGGCATGAAAGCCGCGGCCAACGGCGCACTGAACATGAGCACGCTGGACGGCTGGTGGGCGGAGGCATGGGAGACTTTCCCGCCGGAGAAGACCGGCGGCTGGGCGATCGGCCGAGGTGAAGTCTACGCCGATCCCGAGGAGCAGGACGCGGTGGAGGCCGAGGCGCTCTACGCCATCTTGGAGCAGGACGCGGTGCCGCTCTTCTACGAGCGCGGCGCCCACAACGTGCCGCGCGAGTGGGTAGAGCGAATGAAGGCGTCCATCGCCTACCTGAGTCCCAGATACAACATCCATCGCATGGTGCAGGAATACACGGAGCGCTTCTACTTGCCGGCGGCGGGGCGGCGGGGCGCGCTCATGAAGGACGACGCGGCCGGCGCCCGCGCAGTGGCAGCCTGGAAGGCGGGCGTTCAGGAGGGCTGGCCCGACGTGCGGGTAGAGGCCGTCGAGTCCGAGTCGGCGCCGGAGCTGCGAGTCGGCAGCGGACTGCACGTGAAGGCGCTGGTCCACCTGGGCCAGCTCAGTCCCGATGACGTGACGGTGGAACTATACATGGGGCGCCTCGACGCTGGCGCCGATTTCGCGGATGCCACGGGCATGCCCATGCAGGCCGTAGAGTCGCTGGAAGACGGGCGCCACTTGTTCGAGGCTTCCGGCATCACGTGCTGCGACAGCGGGCAGCACGGTTACACCGTGCGGGTTGTGCCCTGCTACCCAGGTATGGTGACGCCGTACCTGCCCGGGCTGATCACTTGGGCCGAGTCTGCCGGCGCCTGAGGCAACCACGCTCACGCTTTGCCGCCGGTCCCGTCGTCGCGCTTGCCTCCTCGGGGCCTGGCGCGACGCGTCAGATTATACACCGCGACGACGTCAAAGCCCGGAGAAGGTCCTCCGGCGTAGCCATCGAGATGACTGTCCCACCAGCGATTGCTCCCGTCCCTGACAACCGACATCTTTCGGCGCCGGGCACGGCCCCAGCCGGTACTCAATAGGGTCTAGTCGCCACTACGCATGAACGTGCAAACACCGCGATCACGTCTACTGTTCGCCGCCGCGCTCGTTATCGGGGCGGTGATGCTCGCGCTCTGGCACCCGTGGCGCCGCGACCCACTCGCCGCCTTCCAAAACGTCCGGTTCGTCGATTCCGTCGCCGTCTTGCCGGTAGAGAACCGTACCGGCGACCCAGAGATGCAGCACGTGTGCGCCGGTATTACGGAGGAGATCGTTGGGCGGCTCAAGCGCGTAGGGGTCATCAAAGTCAGCGACCCGTATTCGGTCGGCAGCTTCATCGCGTCGGGGCTGACGGCGCGACAGCTGGCCGATTCGCTCGGCGTCGGCAAGCTCGTTCTCGGCTCGCTTTACCGTACGGTCGATGGCGTGCGCCTGAACGTCCGGGTATCGGAGGGGCGGTCGGGGGAGGTCCTCACTACCGACCGATACGAGTGGAACTCGCAGTACGGCTTCGAGGCGGCGCTCAACCTGGCGCAATCCTTCGTCGACGACTACCTGGCCCGAAATTTCGTCGAGGTCCCGGCTCAGAGCGGTCCCGTAGCGCATAGCGTCGGGCACGAGAGCTACCTGATCGGGCGCGCTTGGCTCGGCCGTCGGACAGCGGAGGGGATGGCCCGCGCCCGTGCAGCGTTCAGCGAAGCGTTAGCGCTCGACTCGTCATACGCCGACGCCTATAGCGGGCTATCGAGCGTCTACGCTCTCTCGCTGGCCTACCGTTACCGCATTGGGACAGACGGCTACCGCGCTGCCGGCTATGCCCTCGCCTTGGCCGAACGCGCCATCGCGCTCGATCCGGCATCGGCCGGTGGCTACACGGCTCGCGGATACGTGGCGAGCCGCTCGTTCGCGCCCGTCACAGAGGTAGCGTCCGACTGCCGGAAGGCGATCGACTTGGAGCCGAGCGCGGCCGACGTATTGAGTTGGTGCGCGCGCGTCCTCAACCAGAGCGGCCAGGTCGAAGCCGCCTTTCGTGTGGCTGAACAAGCAATCGCGATGGATCCGCAGAATGCGGGAAGGCGCCTGGCGCTCGCCTACGATGCCCTCGCATTCGGACGCTACGACCGCGCGGCCCGCGAAGCGCGCATGGCGAGCGAACTCGAGCCCGACCTCATGCTATCGCGTGCAATTGAAGCGCGCGCCCACTTGTTGGCCGGACGGGCCGAGCGCTGCGCAGCGATGGAGCTGGGGCCGCACGCGGCGATCCGTGCGATGTGCCTCCACGAGCTCGGCAGACGGGCCGAGGCTTCCGCGATCGTCGATTCCCTGGTGGCGGGGCTGGCAGCCGGCGGACTGCAGGACTCGGTCTTCACCGATGTCATACGCGCCGAGGACTTGGCCACGTACTACGCGTGGGTCGGAGAACCCACACGATCGCTCTCCTGGGTGGTGCGCGCCTACGAGTTGTCGCCGAGTGGAGTCGAGCCGCGCGTCCTGGAATCTGCCCTGTTCGACCAGGTGAGGCAGGATCCCGGATTCAGTCGCGAGGTCGCGCGGCTGCGCGAGGGAATCTGGGATCGCGTCCGTCGCGAGAGCGGCACGTCCCCGTGATTTAACGCCCGGAACGCATCCGGCATCCGCTACCTACGTCCGCGCTTGCCCTCCACCCACGGCTCGTAGAGGCCGAACGTACGCATCTGCGCTCCCAGGTCCGTCGTCTCCACAAGCCTTGCAATCTCCACCGCCCCCTGCCGCGGCAGAGTAGCTTCGCTCTCAGCGAATCCATAGACCACCGCGGCAACTATGGCCGTATTCAGGCGCAACTGCTGGGGGTCGCACTGGTGTAACTGATCGGTGCCGGCGTGGTAGTTGGGACCGTACGTCGCCGGTTCATGGTTGGCCACCAGGTTCGCTATGCCCTCCAACATGAAGTCATAGTTGTCGGTTCCCACTATGGGCACGTTGATGTGCTGGAAGGGGCCAAGCCCCAGCACCGGCGTGAGCGTCTCATCCAGTACCGGGATCAGCTCCTCGCGGCCGCCGGTGAAGAACCCGGTGATGCGCCCGCACCCTATGTCGACGGAGCCCGCCATGACGTGGTCGTCCAGTTCGTCGGCGTGCGACTGCACATAGCCGTAAGAACCCAAGAGTCCCATCTCCTCGCCGTTCCAAAGTGCGAAGCGGATCGTGCGCGCCGGCCGGATCTCCAGGCGTTCTATCTGGCGCGCGATGTCGATCATCATGACCACGTTGGCGCCGTTGTCGAGCACACCCGAGCCCAGATCCCAGGAATCGAGGTGTGCTCCGATGATGACGACTTCGTCGGGCCGCCTGGCGCCGAGGATCTCGCCAATCACGTTGTAACTCTCGTACGCCGGGCCGGAGTTGATGTTGAGAGCGACTGTGAGTTCGAGGGACGTGCCACCCCGCAGCAAGCGCGAGGCACGTTTAGCCGCATCACGCTCCATCACCAGCATCGGCCGGTCCGTGGCGAAGCCCGTCGACGCGTTGTGGCGGTACAGCGCATTGCCAGGGCGTGACCCCATGTAGACGACGCCGGCCACCTCGGCGGCGAGCGCGCGTTGCTCGATGGCGGCGGCCTCCGTGTATTCGACGAACAGCCCCGCGATGTCTGTAAGCGGCGGAGTCTCCACGAGGACGAACGCGTCACGGGCCCGCGAGCCCAGCTTCGCGAAGTCGGCCTCGCTGCCCCGCCCACTATCCACCAGCGGCCGCGTCACCCCACTCGCGGGAGTAGCCGCCGAGAATGGCATCGCCGCGACCCGTGCGGTGAACTCTACGCCTTGACCGCGTACCGTCGCCCCCGCCGAGCGCTCGAGCCAGAGCCCGGGCATCGTGAAGGCTTCCTTTCGAGCCACTACGCCGGCTTCTCGAAGGCGGTCGAGCGCCCACTCGACCGAGCGGAGATTCGCCCCGGAGCCCGTGGGTCGGCCTCCGATCTGGTCGCCCAGGTACGCGAGGTCGTCGAGAAGCGGCGTGTCGCCGAGAAGGGCGGCCGTCAACCTGCCAACTTCATCATCCGCGCCGGCGCGCTGTGCGTCGAGCGGTGTGGCGAAGCCGATACACAGAAGCATCGGCAAAGTCAGCTTGGTGATAGCGGACCTGAGCATACGAACCTCCAGAGCCTCGAGAAAACGTGAAGCCCGGACGAGATCCGCCGGGCTTCAAGGCATTCATAGGCTGACGAGCATAATGTCGTCCGCCGAGTGGCGTTCCGCTAGGGAGCGAGTTGTTGCCGTGATCCGCTAGGGGTGATCGCCGACCTGTTCGCTGTGGCACGCGCCGCAGCTCATCTTGCCACGAGTATTGTCCAGAACGCTTCCCCATTCGTGGCAGCCTCGACATGCGACCACCGTCGCGGCGTGGGGATGAGCGGCCTTGAATCTGCCATCCGCCTGCGCGTTGAGAACCTCCGCCGTGAACTTCGCGACGGACGCGACGAGCTGAGCACAGCGGTCAAGCCGTTCAGGCGATGACGCTTTGTGACCGGACGCATCGCACCACCTGGACACCGACACGTGACACAGCGTGGAGTCGGCGACGGAGGACGCTACCTGGAACTTGACCTGCTTGGGCAAGTAGTCCGGCAAGGCCTT
>JBDHHL010000094.1:0-11759 GCA_039589375.1 Gemmatimonadota bacterium
ACCATGACCTCGACGGGCGGCTCGATGGGCTCGCCGGCGATCGCCGAGCTGGGCTGGGTAATGAATTCGATCGTCGGGCCCGGCCCCGCGGTATCTCCGCGGCAGGCCGCTACCGCGACGAGGGTAGCACAGAGGACGTAGACAAGTAGGCGGGAGGATAGGTGGCGAGTGTGAGCGGACATTTGAAGGTGTCTCCTCTTCTTTATTGAATGCCTAGCCTCAAAACGGCGTCCCATTGCTCACCCGAGACGGAAGCAGTGCGGCACGCCTGCCACATGCCCCGCGATTGTGACCGGGTGAGCCGATCATCACAGTGAGGCCGCTGTGCTTGTGAGATACGCCAGACATCCGGGCGGGATTAAGGCGGGAGTTCGTCCGGCGCCCCGTACTGAGCGGCGCAGCGAACCACGACATCCGCTATCGGCAGCAAGATTGACGCCAAAAAGTCGTCCAAGGATACAATTGGAGACAGCGATGTTACGAGTGCACGGCGTCTAGGGATCCCGACGCGTCAAGGCTGGCGCTGGCTGAGCACGTAAATAGGGTTGGGAGCATCGCCCTCGAGGACGTAGATCGTATCGCGCACGATCTCCAGGCCTCGCGGCAGAGAGAAGCCGAATGCGTCCAGCTCGTGACTCTGGACCTCGGTACGCGTGTCCCACTCGACCTGGTAGAGTATGCGGCTCCTCGTGAGGATCCACATGAACGTCCCATCGAAGCTCAGGCCCGCCACTTGGCTGGGGGTCGCGTAAGCCGGGGGGAGCGAGTCCCCGTTGGCGTCGACGCTGGCCACCTGGTTGGTGTCATAGTCGTAAGCGTATATGCGGTCGCTGAGCGCCAGGTACATTTGGCCATCCGCCACGACGATGCTCCTGTACGAGGGCCCGACAGGGAGGGGCTGCCAGTTCTCCGGCGTGAAGCATCCGGCGCACCCGCCCTTGGTCAGCCGGAAGATGGCCGCTCCGTCGCTTGGCGTATCGACGGTATTGATCACATACAGCGAAAGCCCGGCCGGGTCATAGGCCAACAATTCGAAATTGTCCACGTACGAACAGGCTGTGTTCGGGTCACCGTCGCCGTCGTCGCACTGCCCGGCGTCAGGCAGCGCCGCGAGGATCGTGTCCATCGTGATCTGTAAGCCATATGAGCCGGTCTGACGGTCGACTTCGTGGATCGTCTCTCTGTTGTCGTCGGCGATCCAGAAGCTGTCGTCTTCGGGTACGTACGTGAGGGATTCGCCGTCGCCGTGGAGGTCTATCTCGAGGCACAGGACGTTCTCCAGGGCCAAGGGCTCCGTCACGATGCCGCTGTGCACGTCGAAGGGCGCGCTCATGGCACTCGCCCCATTGAAGGAAGCCCGGAGCGTATACCCCCGACCCACCATGTCCAGCGCCAGATCTTCGAACCGCGCGGTGGTGTCGATGACCTGCGCCGTGAGGGCGCCGACGAGGTGCCAACCGCAGGGGTTGGGATCGAGCGCCAGGGTCACGGTTCCGCCGAGGGCGCGGCCGAACGCGCCGCGCACCATAACCTCGACGGCCGGCTCGATGGGCTCGCCGGCGATCGCCGTGCTGGGCTGCGTAATGAACACAACCGATGGGTATGGTCCCACGGTATCCTTTCCGCAGGCCGCTACCACGGCGAGCATGGCGCAGACGGCATAGATCCGGAGGCGAGGGGCCGAGTAGTGACTGGGCGTGGGCATCGGATATGTGTCTCCTCGCTGTCTCAATTGCGTAGCCTGA
Organism: Gemmatimonadota bacterium; assembly: GCA_039589375.1. GTDB lineage: Bacteria > Gemmatimonadota > Gemmatimonadetes > Palauibacterales > KS3-K002 > JASFMO01. The sequence goes on from JBDHHL010000094.1 coordinate 1,746, forward strand.
ACCGGCATCCCGTTGCTCACCCGCGACGGAAGCAGTGCAGCATACCTGCTACATGCTTCGCGGCGGATCCGTGCAAACCGGATCATCGCGCGTAGTCGCTCATGCGTCGCCCGGAAACACAAGCGCACCTCGGAAACGGCTCGACCAGCTCGGCCAAGAGCTCTTGTAACTCCTGGAACGCCAACTGCCGGCGCGAGACGGGTGTGCTTTGAGAAACGCCAGACATGGAGGCGGGACTTCGTCTGGCGCCCTATGCTGGGCGGCGCAGCGTATCGCGACAACCGTTGTGGATCGCAAGATCAACGCCAGACTGCCCACATACGAAGGGCAATGAGGAGCTGGGGATGTGGGGGGTTGATCGGCGTCGGCGGGACCCTTGCGCGTCGGGCCTAGCGCTGGCTGAGCACGTAGATCGGGTTGGGTACATCGCCCTCTAGGACGTAGATCGTGTCGCGCACGATCTCCAGACCTCGGGGCAGAGAGAAGCCGAAAGCGTCGAGCTCGTAGCTCTGGATTTCGGTGCGCGTGGCCCAATCGATCTGGTGAAGCATGCGGCTGTGGGTGAGGATCCACATGTACGTTCCATCGAAGCTGAGAGCGATCATCGAGCTGGATGTTGCGTACGCCGGGGGGAGCGAGTCCCCATCCTCATCGACGGTGGCTACCTGGTTGTCCTCGTAGTCGTAGGCGTACAGGCGGTTGCCGAGCGCCAGGTATATCTGGCCCGCCACCACGATGATGCTCCAGTACGTGGGCCCGACGGGAAGGGGCTGCCAGCTCTCCGGCGTGAAGCATCCGGCGCACGCCCCCTTGGTCAGCCGAAAGATGGCCGGTCTGTCGGTCGATGCATTGACCGAATTGACCACATACAGTATCCGCCCGGCCGGGTCATAGGCCAACAGCTCGAACTCGTTCACGTACGAACACGCCGTGTTCGGGTCGCCGTCCCCATCGTCGCACTGCCCGGCGTCCGGCAGCGCAGCGAGGATCATGTCCTGTGTGATCTGCGTGCCATAAGCGCCTGTTCGACGGTCGACCTCGTAGATTGACTCCTCGTTATCGTCCGCGATCCAGAACTTGTCGTCTTCGGGTACGTACGTGAGGGATTCACCATCGCCCTGTGGGTTCGGCTTGAGGCACAGGACGTTCTCAAGGACCACGGGCTCCGTCACAATGCCGCTTTGCACGTCGAACGGCGCGCTCGTGACACTCGCCCCATTGGAAGAAGCCCGGAGCGTATACCCCTGACCCACCTTGTCCAGCGCCAGGTTCCCAAACCGCGCGGTGGTGTCGATGACCTCCGCCGTAAGCGTCCCGGCTAGGTGCCAATCGCAGGGGTTGGGATCGAGCGCCAGGGTCACGGTTCCGGCGAGGGGGCGGCCGGATGCATCGCGCACCATGATCTCGATGGCCGGCTCGATGGGCTCGCCGGCGGTCGCCGTGCTGGGCTGAGTAATGAACACGACCGACGGGTCAGGGCTCGCGGTGTCCCTGCCGCAGGCCGCTACCGCAGCCAGGATCGTGCAGACGGCACAGATCCGGAGGCGCGGGGCCCGGTAGCGGCTGGGCGTGGGCATGGGAATGTGATTCCTCGCTGTCTCAAATGGGTAGAATGAACTCTAGGTTGCCACAGACGACGTAAACCATCGCGATCGGTCCTCGCCCGTATGATATCCACGAGCGCGTGGCTTGGCCACCTAAGCAGGGTGTTCATCGCTTCGGGCATCCCGTCGCTCACCCGCGACGGAAGCAGCGCAGGACGCGTGCCACGTGCCCCGTGACGGGCCCGGGTGAGCCGGATCATCGCGGCAGTCGGCTAGGCACCTGCCAGAAGCGGTAGGGGCCTAAGGAACAGCTCAGTCGGGAGCTCCAAGACTCCTTCCGCACGATGGCGGGTATCAGGACCGACCTAGAGCTATGCGCTGCCTGTGTAGCCGGCGGCGCAAGTACCGTCCCGTAAGGTCTACTCGGCTGTCAGCGCGGCCACCGGGTCGACCTTGGTAACCCGGCGAGCTGGTACGAGGCTCGCCAGCAGGCCCGTCAAGGCGAGGACTGCGACAACCGTGCCGAAGACCGCCGGGTCCCGCACATCGACTTCGTACAGGATGAACTGCAGCGGGTTGGCGGCAACCGCGGCCAGGCCGATACCGAGAGCGATGCCGACCGCCAGCTGGATAGTGCCGCGCCGCATCACCAGCCGGATCAAGTTCGGTGCTTCGGCGCCCAGCGCCATGCGGATGCCCATCTCCTGGGTACGGCGGCTGACGGCGAACGACATGACACCGTAGAGGCCCACAGCGGCCAGGAAGAGCGCCATGATCCCGAAGACCATGAACAGACTACCGAAGACCCAGTAGAACCAGGTCTCCTTGGAGATGGCGTCTTCCATCGACAGTACCTCGTATATGGGCAGGTCGGGGTTCATGGCCTCGACGGCGGCGCGCACGTCCCGGGTAGCCTCCATAGATCGGCCAGGCGTTCGCAGCGCAATGCTGACGAACGTGCCGACGCCGCTCTGCGAGATCGGAATGTAGAAACCGGCCGGGCTGGCCTCGGGGTTGGCCATCCCCTCCATCAGCATGTCGGGCACGACGCCGACCACGCTTAGCCACTGGGCCGTGGTATCGCGGCGGCCCATGCGGATCCGTCGGCCCAGCGCATCTCCCTCTGGGAAGAAAGTCCGGACGAACGTCTCGTTGACGACGGCTACGGATTGGCTCTCGCTCAGGTCCATCACCGAAAAGGCGCGACCCTGGAGGATCGGCGTCTGGAAAGTCTCGAAGTAACCAGGTGTCACGATGCCTTCGCGGGCGATCGGGTAGTCCTCGTCGGTCGCGTAGGACATGCCCTCGACCTCGAAGACGCGCGTTCCGTTGCCGGTGGCCGGCAGCCCGTCCGACAGCGTGGCGGCCCTAACGCCGGGTATCGCCGATAGCCGGGGCAGCAGCTCTTCGTAGAAGCCGACCCGCGCCGCCGTGTCGGCGTACTCATCCTCCGGCAGCCTGAGCCGCGCCGTGAAGATGTTCTCCACCGTGAAGGGTAGGTCCCGGGTCTTCAGGTTCGCTACGCTCTTGATCATCAGGCCCGCTACGATAAGCAGGCCGCACGAGAGCGTCACCTCGGCCACGATGAGACCGGCGCTGAACCTGCCCAGTCGGAAGCTCGATGACCCGCGCGCCTCATCCTTGAGTGCCTCGCTCACGTTGCCGCCTGTCGCGCGCAACGCCGGCACCAATCCCGAGAAAATGGCGGAGAAGGCTACCGCCGCGATGACGAAGGCAGCCACGCGGTGATCGGGGCCAAAGGTGATCCAGAAGGGTGGCGGCTCAACGTTGGTGATGGCATCGAACCAGGCCAGACCGAAGTGCCCGAGGATCAGCCCCAGCGCGCCACCCACGATCGACAGAACCACGACCTCCGTCATGAGCAGCGTGATCACGCGGCCGCGCTTGGCACCGAGCGCCGACCTCACCGCGACCTCGCGGGACCGGGTCGACGCCCGGGCGATCAGCAAGTTCGCGACGTTGGCACAGGCGACGAGCAACACGCCGAGGGCGGCACCGAGCATCGTGTGGAGCAGGGCGGCCGCCTGGCCACCCAACATTAGCGAATTGAAGGTGCGAACGGTGGCTCCGATCCCCTCGTTGCTCTCGGGGTACTCCTGCTCGATGCGCCGGGCGATGGTGGCTAGCTCGGCGTTAGCCTCATCCAGTGAAACCCCGTCCCTCAATCGCGCGACGACGAGGTACGAAGGTCCTTGGCCGCGCGGGCTAGCCTGTGGATCGATCTCCAGCGGCACCCACGCCTGTTCCCGGTCCGGGAACATGAAACCCTCCGGCGCCACGCCGACGATGGTCCGCGCCTGACCGTTGGCGCGGATCGTCCGGCCTACGACGTCGGGCGCGCCGTCGAAGCGCTGCTGCCAGACGTCGTAGCCAATGATGATGACCGGGTCGGCCCCGGGGCGGTCCTCGCCCGGTCGGAACGCCCGTCCCAGGACCGGTCGGACCTTCAACATGTCGAACAGGTTGGCGCTGACGAATGCGCCCGTATAGCGGACCGGACGCTGCTCGTTCCCCGCCAGGTTCACGTTCTGGATGCTGATTGCCGTCAGCCCTTCGAATGTCGTCTGCTGTTCGGTCCAGTCCACGAAGTCGTGCACGCTGACGTTCAGGAACTGTATGTTGCGGGCTGCGTCGGTCCGCCCCACTGCCATCAGCTGGTCGGCGTCCTCGAAGGGCAGTCCCCTATAGAGAGCGCCGTTGACGATGCTGAAGACGGCGAAGGTGAGCCCGATACCGAGGGCGAAGGTGATGACGATTGTCAGTGAAAGGCCGGGCCGCCGGAAGAGCATGCGTACGGCGAAGCTGAGATCTTTGCGTAGCTGGTCCATCGTTCCCATCGAGTGCGGTGAGAGTTGGGGCTTCTCAGCACCGAAACTCGACGCCTCAGCGTCGAGCCTCTGTGCAGCACTACGATGGCTTGATGGCGCTGGTTTCTAGAGTTCGACGCCGTCCCAGCAGTAGGTGCAGACCCGCTCTTTCGGCAACCCGATGGCGGCGACGAGGTCGTCGAGCCGCTGATAGCGAAGCGAGGTGAGCCCCAGTCTCTCGCGGGTCTTCTCGACCATGGCGCAGAAAGGCTCCGAGTCAGTCTCCGAGTACTTCTCCAGGTTCACAGGGGCGTCACCCTCCAGCTCCTTGATCGACTTTCGCGCGGCCAGGTCCAACTCGGATCTGGAGCGCGAGAAGTTCAGGAACTTGCAGCTGAAGACCAGCGGCGGACAGGCGGGTCGCATGTGCACCTCCTCCGCGCCGTGGTCGAAGATTCGGCGGATGATGTCCTGCAGCTGTGTGCCCCTGACGATCGAGTCCTCGCAGAAGAGCAAGCGCCTCCGCTCGATGATCTCGCGGATCGGGATGAGCTTCATCCGCGCCACCAGGTCCCGCACTCGCTGGTCCTGCGGCATGAAGCTGCGCGGCCATGTGGGCGTATACTTGACGAACGGGCGGCTGTAGGGAATGGCGGCGGCGTTTGCGTAGCCGATGGCGTGGCCGGTTCCTGAGTCCGGGATGCCGGCCACCAAATCGACCTCGACATCATCGCGCCTGGCCAGGTAGCGGCCGCAGCGGTAGCGCACGACCTCTACGTTGATGTCCTCGTAGTTCGATGCGGGGTATCCGTAGTAGACCCAGAGGAAAGCGCAGATCTGCATGCGGTCCCCAGATGGGCCGACCTGCTCGACGCCGTCGGGCGTTATCCGCACAATCTCTCCCGGGCCCAAGTACCGGGTGACCTGGAAGCCCAGGTTGGGCAGGGCACAGGTCTCGAGCGTCGCCGCGTAGGCGCCCGGCTTCTCGCCGATGGCGATCGGGGTGCGTCCCAGCCGGTCACGCGCCGCGTAGACACCGTCCTCGGTCAGCAGCAGGATGGAGCACGATCCCTCGATTTTCTCCTGGGCGTGCCGGATCCCTTCCACCAGCGTGTCGCCCTGGTCGATCAGGTTGGCGACGACCTCGGTGGGGTTCGGCTCGTCGCCGCTCATTTCCAGAAGGTGGGTCCCGCTCTTGCTGAGGATCGAGGAGACGAGATCATCCAGGTTGTCGAGCTTGCCGACGGTGACGATGGCGTAGCGACCGTGATGCGACCCGACCAACAATGGCTGATCGTCGTAGTCGCTTATGACGCCGATCCCAGTGCTACCGTGCAGCTTGGGCAGCTCGTCCTCGAACTTGCTGCGGAACTGCGAGTTGGTGATGTCGTGGATGAAGCGTGTGAATCCCTGGCTGTTCCTCACCGCCAACCCACCCCGCATCGTTCCCAGATGCGAATGGTAGTCGGTGCCGTAGTATAGGTCGGCAACGCAATCGACATCGGATACCACGCCGAAGAACCCACCCACGATTTCACCTCCGGCCTCTGCCCCCGGTGGGAGCCGAACAGGCCCGTCATTATTTCCCTGATTGTCTGTGTCCTAGTGTGCTTAACTTGGGGCGAGGAAGCCGCTCTGAAAAGACGGGGTCAGCTCACCGACGCGAATGCTCTGAAAGACGATCCGGCTGCCGTCCGGCAACGATGCCGGATTTTCGGCTCAGGGATTCCAGTCCTTATGGAGCCGATAGGCGGGCTGGGCGCCGGTCTCGACCTTGCGACGTCGCATCTGTTCAGACAGCCACTGGATCCACTCGTCGAACTTCTCTTGGTGTTGCTCGGCCCTGACGTCTTCGACCCAGAATCTGAGCTTTTCCCATGAATCCAGTAGAACGCCACCCATCAGTTCCCAGACCACGTCCAGGTCTACGATACGCCGGTGAACCATGATGGCCACGGACTCCAAGGTCAGGCTGACCTGGAGTGCGGCGTTCTCGTAGCTGGCGTCCCGCTGGCGCAGCTCCTGCGCGCGAATGCCGTCGGGCAGTGACAGGACCAGGCGTAGGGCCTGGGCGAAGGCCGGGTTCTGGAACGAGCGCGCGAGCTCTATAGCTGCCATGTCCCGGCGTTGCTGCCGATAGTGCAGCAACTGAACGACGGCGAACCACAGGCCGCCGATGACGATGAGGACTCCCGTGATCTCGGCCAGATTAGCCAGAGTGTTCAGCTCCATAGTCTCACCTCTGACAGCAAACCAGTCACTGCTCTCCCTCGAGCTGCGGCCACCACTCCTGTAGCGTCAGGCGAGGCTGGCGGCAGACGTAGACCGTGAGATCGCGCTGCTCCTCCACCGCATAAGGATGAGTGACGAAGCCGGCCGCCGTCTTGGTGCCGCAGAAAGTGCGGAAGTCATCGTCTCGGAATCCGTGGAGGATGATTATCTCGCCGGGAAGGTCGCCGGGCCCGAAGAACCAGAACGTCCCTACGTATGCACGTGCTTTCGGTAAGCCATAGCGCGGCGCATAGAAGTCGATCGCCCCAGCCTCCCCGTAGTTGCTGGCCAGGATGACGGCTTGCTCGCGCTCGTCCGGCGGCAAGGCATGGTAGACCTGGGCCACCTCCTCCACCTGTTCCCTCCAGTTCAGCATGTCGGCGTAGTCCTGGGGGAGCCGCTCCTGCGCACCTACGTTGGTCTCCGTCGCCCCCTCGAAGCTTAGCCACGCCACGTAGGTCTCCATCGCCGCCGGCGGCAGAATGGGCAGCCCGAGCGGCAGCGTGAGCGCTCCGTACCCGGCGACCAGGGCTACCGTTCCCCACCTGGCTATGGCACCCCACCTGGGCAGGCGGAAGCGCTCGAGCACGACGGCGCCGGCCCCGTACATGACCGGATAGACCGGGCCAAGGTAGTAGTCCTTGCCCCGGAGGACGAGAAGCGTCAGGAAGGCGAACACGACCGTCCAACCCACCGTTCGGTACCGTCGCCACGATGGTGCGAAACTCAGCGCGGCGACGCCGATGACCGCGACGACGAACCCCATCCCCATGAGCGGCTGAGCGACGATGAACTCCAGGGGGGACACGCGGGCCAACTGCGCGCTCCGCAAGTCGCCCATCTGGTCGAAGAGCGGCCACCCCAATCTGATCTGACCGATGAACGACGGGCTGCCGAGCACGAGCGCGATCCCGGCGGCCATCCAGGGCCAGCGCGTTCGCAAAGCGCCGCGCGCTGGCGTCGCCAGTAGCGCGAGGAAGGCGGCGAAGCCTAAGACCAGCATGCTGAACTTCGAGAGAAGCCCCAGGCCACACGCGCTCCCGAATACTATCCACCAGCGCGGTTCTTCTGTGCGGGCGAGCTTGATCAGCGCGAACAGCCCGAGCGTCCACCAGAACTGATCCAGCGCGACCGGCTGGAAGAGATTGCCGGCTCGCAGAAAGAGGACGTTTGCGAGAACCGCCAGGGCAGCGAGTCCTTGCGCGAAGCGGCCTCCGCCCAACTCGCGCGCCGTCAGCACGGCGAGGGCGGCGAGCGCGGTGCTGAAGAATGCGATTGGAAGACGCAGCGCGAATAGCGAGTCTCCCAGCAGGGCTCGCGTTAGCTGGGACAGCAAGGCGATGCCGGGCGGAAAATCCATCGTGAAAAGGCGAAGGTGCTCCCCCATCGCCATATAGAGGAACGCGTCGCGGTGGAATTCGTAGGGGCTGAGGGTGTTCGTCGCTAGGTGGAGGAGTAGCTTAACCCCCACAATGGCCCCGACGATTCCCAGGGCGATCTGTGGCCGGTTCGAAGAATTCTCGAGCTCGATCATGCTGGCGCGCATTTGTTCGTCCATGAATACGAGCCTCTATGATAGTCGCTTCTCGCAATCCAGTCAGTGGGTCCACCGAGGTTGTGTGAGGCGGGGCCCGCGGCCCTTGAAGATCTTGGGGGCTCGGGTAGACTCAGAGCTTTCGTCCTAGTCTAAGAAGTTGGCGTCACATACTGCCACAATTGTCCCGAAAGCGGGAATCTAGACATGAGCGAGCTTGCTAATAGAATCCTGATACTCTTCGCGCACCCGGCGCTGGAGAAATCGCGGGTGAATGGGGTTCTGGTCCGCGCCGTCCGTGATTTGGATGGAGTGACCTTCCACGATCTCTACGAGGTCTATCCCGAGTTCGACATCGACGTCAAACGCGAGCAGGGTTTGCTCGAAGCTCACGATGTCGTGGTTCTTCAGCATCCGTTCTTCTGGTATAGCACACCGGCGATACTGAAAGAGTGGCAGGACCTGGTGCTCGAGCACGGCTGGGCGTACGGCCATGCGGGGACGGCTTTGAGCGGGAAGAAGGTCCTCAGTGTCGTCACCACAGGCGGCCGCGAGGTCGCCTACCAGCAGGACGGGCACAACCGCTTCACCATGCGCCAGTTGCTCGCCCCCATCGAGCAGACGGCCTACCTGTGCGGCATGGACTATTTGCCTCCTTTCGTGGTGCACGGCACGCATGGGATAGAAATGCCCGAAATCGAAGCGTTTGCGCGCGAATACAGGCGGGCACTAGAAGCGTTGCGGGATGGTGCGCTGGACCTAGAAGCGGCGCGGGCGCAGGCGCGCCTGAACTTCGATCTGGACTCGATCATCAGGAGCTGAGCGGGCGGCTATGTACGGTCAGGGACTCTTCTTTCAGGCTTTCGTCTACTTGAGCGCGGCGGTGGTCTCGGTGCCCATCGCCAAGCGCCTGGGGCTGGGCTCGGTGCTCGGCTACCTGATTGCCGGCATGGTCATCGGCCCGTTCGGGTTCGGCCTCGTCGGCGAGGAAGGCCAGGACGTGTTGCACTTCGCCGAATTCGGCGTGGTGATGATGCTCTTCCTGATCGGGCTGGAGCTGCGGCCATCGCTGCTCTGGCGTCTGCGAGCCCCGATCCTGGGCCTCGGCGGCCTGCAGGTCGGCATTACGGCGGCACTGATCGCCGCGATCGGCGTCGCCGTGTCGCTGCCATGGGGAACGGCTCTGGCGCTCGGGATGATCCTGGCCCTGTCGTCAACCGCGATCGTTCTGCAGACGCTGGCGGAGAAGGGGTTGATGGGACGCGATGGCGGCCAGAGCTCGTTCGCTGTACTGCTTTTCCAGGACATCGCCGTCATCCCGATGCTGGCAATCATACCGCTATTGGCGACGTCCGCCGGAGGTGCGGGTGCTGCGGAGGCCGCGGCCCACGAAGAGGCTTGGGTGCAGAGCCTGCCCGCCTGGGCGGAGACGCTGGCGGTGCTCGGCGCCGTAACGGCGATAGTCGTAGGGGGCCGCTATTTCATGCGGCCGATCTTCCGGTTCATCGCGCGAACCCACATGAGGGAGATCTTCACGGCGGCGGCCCTGCTACTGGTGATCGGCATCGCGCTGCTCATGGCGCAGGTGGGGCTGAGCCCGGCCCTCGGGACCTTTCTGGCCGGAGTAGTGCTGGCCAACAGCGAGTACCGCCACGAACTGGAGGCGGACATCGATCCGTTCAAAGGCCTGTTATTGGGTGTCTTCTTCATCGCGGTAGGAGCGTCCGTGGACTTCGGCCTGATCGCGGAGCGCCCAGGCTTGGTGGCCGGCCTGGTGGGTGCGCTGATTTTGCTCAAGTTCGTCGTGCTTTTCGTCCTCGGCCGTTTCTTCCGCATG